>NZ_SPVG01000208.1 GCF_004614165.1 Duganella callida
ACGCGGGCGAGCCGGCCTGCTGGCCGAACGCGCCGGGACCGCTCTGCCGGCTGGCGGGCGGCGGCGTCGGCCGGCTGTGCGCGGACGTGTTGCGAGAAAAACCACTTTTGAACGACGACGATGTGCCAGAATGGGGGGCTGCGGGCACATTGCCGGCCAAGGCCAGGCAGAGTGCCAGGATCAGCGCGGATCGAAGAGACTTCATGATGTCTTTTCACCAAGTAGTTGAATGAAAAACAGCATAGCGCCGCGCGATCGCGGTTGCATCGGTAATAAAAGGCACGCTTCACCATGACTCGCAAATATCTGGACATGAATCAGCACGACGCGCTCTACAAGGTGGCGCGCAGCTACCCCGGCGGCATCGACGCGCTGGCGCAGGAAATGGGGATCTCGGTCAACGTCCTGCGCAACAAGCTGGCGCCGTCGATCGCCTCGCACTACCCCTCGTTTGAAGAAGTCTCGACCGTGGTGGACCTGTGCCACAAGGCCGGCGTGGCGGACGCCCACCTGCCGCTGCACGCATTGCTGGTACGCCACGGCATGGCCGCCTTCGTGGTGCCGGCGCCGGACACGATCAGCGAAGACGACCTGTCACAGACCGTGTGCAAAGTGATGAGCCAGGTGGGCGCGGTCGCGGAAGCCGTCTCCACCGCCCTGCTGGACGGCAAAGTCACCGCCGCCGAAGCCGACCTGATCGAACGCGAATTCCAGGGTGCCCTCTCGGCGCTGGGCGAATGGCGCGCCCGCCTGCGCCTCAAAGCGCAAACCTAATCCGGGGTCAGGTCTTCCATTGCGTCACGGGCTCTGCCGTAGCAGTCGCTACGGCAGAGCCCGTGACGCAATGGAAGACCTGACCCCGGAGTTTATTGCTGGTTCTGGTGGCGACGGTCGCCGCGCTCGTGTTCTTCGCGGCGCTGTTCGCGGTTCTCACGCGGGGCCGGTTGCACTTGCGGCTGGGGCGCCGGCGGCGGCGTGAACTGGCGTGGCTCGGGACGCGGCTGGGCTTGAGGCTGCGGCTGCTGCGCCGGCGCCGGCGGCGGATTGAACTGGCGCGGCGGCTGTTGCGGCTGACGTTGTTCACGCTGCTCGCGGTCTTCCTGCGGACGGAAACGCCGCTGGCCTTCGTCGCCGCGGTCGAAACGGTCGCGGTCGCGCGGCGGCTGTGGTTGCTGTTGCGGCGCGGGCTGCTGCTGCGGCGGACTCACCTGCAGCACCGGTGCTGGCGCCACCTGCGTCTGCGGCTGCGCCACGCCCGGTGTACGCTGATGACCGCGTGAGTAAATGTCGACACGCACGTCGTTCGGATTGATGGTCTGTGGCCGCGAGTCGCGCTCGCCGAACTGGCCCGGCGCCAGTGTGCTGATCTGGCCGCGCGGCTGCTGCGCCGGCACCGGCACCGGCACCGGCTGCGACGGCGCCGTCAGCACACGGCCGGGGCGGTCATTGCGGCCATCATTGCGCCAGTCGTTACGGCCGTCGCCGCGGCCGTCATGACGAACCTCGTTGCGTCCATCATTGCGGTCGAAGCGGTCGGGTATGCCGTCATGGTCGCGGTCGCCCATGCCGCCACGGTTGGTGCTCAGCACGCGCGGCGGCTGCGGCGGCGCCACCGGCGTCGCGGTGCGGATTACGTTCGGCGCCGGGATCACTTGCGCGCCGCGATGCACGGCGATGTTGCGCCGGCCTTCGAATTGCTCGCGCGGCAGCATGGTCAGGCCGTCGCGGCGGTCGTCGTGCTGCGCTTGCGGAGCGAATGGTCTGCCGTTGTGGGTCCAGGTCACGCGCCGTTCGTATTCGGCCGACGCGCGGAAATTCGGCACGTAGCGGTCGCGCGGCGACAGCGGATACCAGCCCAGCCCCGGTCCCCCATGGTGCGGCCCGGCATTGCCACCGACCCAGCCGACCAGCGC
Organism: Duganella callida; assembly: GCF_004614165.1. Lineage (GTDB taxonomy): Bacteria > Pseudomonadota > Gammaproteobacteria > Burkholderiales > Burkholderiaceae_D > Rugamonas > Rugamonas callida. The sequence continues at coordinate 1,914 of NZ_SPVG01000208.1, forward strand.
CGGCGCCCAGGCCGGCCGTCCGACCGGACGTCCCGGCGCCCAGCACCAGCGGCGATTGACGAACACCCAGCGCCCGTAGTGCGACGGCGCATAGCCCCACGGCGCGTTGTCGACCCAGGTCCAGCCCCATGGCGCCAGCCAGATCCACTGGCCGTCGCGGTACGGCGCCCAGTCCAGCGCGACATTGCGCGGCGTCCACAGCGGCCCGTATTCGACGTTGTCCACCCAGGTGCCGTTGCGGTCCAGTTCCTCGTAGCCGGTCATGCCGGTCGAGACGAAACGCGTGGTGGTCACGGCATTCTGATAGTTGCGGTCCTGATTGTCGGCCCAGATGTCGAAGCCGTCGCGGCGGGCGACGCTGGTGCGCACGTCCTCGGGCGTGATGTCGACATGACGGCCATTGTTGACCACGACCGACGAACCGGCGCCTTCCACGCGCGCGCTGCCGGCCATGACGCTGACCTGGCTGGTATCCGGCGTGCGGTCTACATCGACGCGCACCACGCCCGGCTCCAGCAGGGTGATGCGGGCCTGCGGCGTGGTCAGCTCGAAATCGCGCAGCAGCTCGGGACTGCGCACGTTGATGCTGACGCTGCCGTAATTCAGCCGCAAACGCAGCAGATCGTCATCCATGGCGGTGATTTCCAGGTCGGAATCACCATCGACGCGCACCGCCGTCGAGCCGACGCGGAATTCGGTGCGCGCGCCGCTGGCGGTGTTGATGTGGTTGTTGGCCGTCACCGGCCAGTTCAACGATGCCGCCACCGGCTCATCGTCGCCCACCAGGGTGACCTGTCCCTGGACGCTGGAAATGCGTCCGACCATGACCGGCGGGTCGGCCAGCGCCCAGGCGCTATAGCCGGCCAAGGCGGCCAGCACGGCGGTACGGATGATCTTCATTGCAGCGTCTCCTTGTTTATCACTGATTTAACGCCGCACCTTGCAGTCCGACTACAGGGGTTACAAATAATTGCAATTCAAGCGTGCGCGCCGCCACGCTTGACAAAAAACAGCGCGGCGCCGATCGCCATCAGCAAGCCGCCGAACACGCGGTTCTGCTTTTTGACCGCGCCGGCATCACGGAAGAAACGCTGCATGGATGACGCCAGGAAAGCATAGCTATGCATCACCACCAGGTCGATGCAGCACATGGTCACGGCCAGGATCAGCAGTTGCGGCAGCAGCGGCGCGTCATGCGTAATGAACTGCGGCAATACCGCCACCATGAAGATGATGCCTTTCGGGTTGGTGGCATTGGTCAGGAACCCGGTCAGAAAGCGACGCTTGATGGTCGGCACCACCATCTCGGCATGGCGTTCCTCGCTGATCTTGACCTTGGCGCGCCACTGGCTGAAACCCAGGTAAATCAGGTACAGCGCACCGACCGTCTTGACCACGTTGAACGCCACTTCCGACGCCATCAGCAGCGAGCCGACACCCGCGCCGGCGATGAAGAAAATCAGCAGCAAACCGCTCTGCAAGCCGAAGATGGTGGCGCTGGTGCGGCGCACGCCATACGACAGGCCATGCGACATCGACAACACCGCCCCCGATCCCGGCGAAACGGCAATGATGCAGGCGGCGACAAAAAACGTGATCCAAGTGGCAAAGCTCATGCGAATTTCCAATAATCAAGGGTTATCGCATTGTAGCGCGCATCGTATCCGTATCGTAGCGCTCCCGGCATGGGTTAATATTGCCAGCAAAACTACATTATTCAGGGAGCATCACCATGGCCGGTTCCAGCTTGTTGGCACTCATCGACGACATCGCCACCATCCTCGACGACGTCGCCTTGATGAGCAAGATGGCGGCCAAGAAAACCGCCGGCGTGCTGGGCGACGACCTGGCGCTGAACGCCGAGCAGGTGGCCGGCGTGCGCGCCGAGCGCGAGCTGCCGGTGGTGTGGGCGGTGGGCGTGGGCTCGCTGAAGAACAAGGCCATCCTGGTGCCGGCCGCGCTGGCGATCAGCGCGTTCGCGCCGTGGGCCATCACGCCGCTGCTGATGGTGGGCGGCCTGTACCTGTGTTTCGAAGGCTTCGAAAAAATCTCGCACAGCCTGCTGCACGGCGACGACGAGGTGCACAAGGCCGAACTGGCCGTCGCCCTGGCCGATCCCGATGCCGACCTGATGGCGCTGGAGAAAGACAAGATCAAGGGCGCCGTACGCACCGATTTCATCCTCTCGGCCGAAATCATCGTGATCGCGCTCGGCACCGTGGCCGACGCGCCGTTTCTGCAACAGGTGACGGTGGTGGTCGGCATCGCCATCGTGATGACGGTCGGCGTGTACGGCCTGGTGGCGGCCATCGTCAAGATGGACGACGCCGGCCTCTACCTGAGCAAGCGCGGCGGCGCGGCTGTGCGCGCCCTCGGCCGCGTACTGCTGAGCGCGGCGCCCAAGCTGATGAAGCTGCTGGGCGTGGTCGGCACCGTGGCCATGTTCACCGTCGGCGGCGGCATCCTGACCCACGGCCTGCCGTTCGCCCATGAACCCATCCACCACGTCACCGAAGCGGCCGCCGCCGTCCCGGCGGTTGGCGCGGCACTGGCCGTCATCACTCCCAGCCTGCTGGACGCCATCACCGGCGTGATCGCCGGCGGCCTGGTGCTGGCCGTGGTCACGCTGGGCGGCAAGCTTCTGCGCGTTATCAAGAAGTAAGCCCGGCGCATTGGTCGCCGCCGCCTGGCTCGCCCTGTTCGCCGGCGCTGACCTACATGATCGGCTTATGGAACGCTGGCATGCGGCCTCCCCGGTCGCGGGCAGACGCGCTCCAATCCGGGGAAATTTGATCTACATCAATAAATTTGACGGTGGTACTCCGTAAACTGACCATATTGTATTGCGACAAAGCAATAAAACACGTCGGAGGGGTATCTCTATGCGCAACAATCAACCTGTCACCAATCGCGAAATCGAAGTTCTGGAAGATCAGGCCATCGTCTCCAAGACTGACCTGAGCGGCAACATCACCTATGTGAATCCGTACTTCACCCAGATCAGCGGCTTCAGCGAAGAGGAATTGTTGGGTGCCCCGCAGAACATCGTGCGCCATCCGGACATGCCGTCCGAAGCGTTCGCCGACCTGTGGGCTTCGATCGAGGCCGGCACGCCGTGGACCGGCATGGTCAAGAACCGCTGCAAGAACGGCGACTACTACTGGGTGCGCGCCAACATCACCCCGATCCGCGAGGCTGGCCGCACCATCGGCTACATGTCGGTGCGCACCCGTGCCGAACGCGGCCAGGTGGCCCGCGCCGAACAGGCTTACCGCGCGATCCGCACCGACGCCAACCACGGCATCCGCATCAAGAACGGCCAGGTGATCCATTCCGGTGCCGGCACACTGCTGTCGCGCCTGAGTCACGTGTCGCTGGGCTTCCGCATCTGGGCCGCCACCAGCGTGGTCAACGTGCTGCAGGTGATCGTCTGCGCCGCGGCGCTGATGAACGGCCACGCCGCCAACAGCTACGGCATCTTTGCCGCCACCTTCCTCGGCCTGCTGATCAACGTCTTCCTGTGGTACACCCTGCGCGTCTCGGTACTGCAGCCGCTGAACCGCGCGTTGCTGGGTGCGCGCGCGATCGCCGCCGGCGACCTGTCCGGCTCCTTCGAGACCGACGCCACCGACGAAGTGGGCCAGTTGCTGCGCGCCCTCGAACAGATGAACAACAACCTGATCGCCACCATCCGCGACGTGCGCGTGAATGTCGAAACCATGGCGGTGGCCACGCGCCAGATCGCCGCCGGCAATGCCGACCTGTCCGGCCGCACCGAAGCGCAGGCGGCCAGCCTGGAGGAAACCGCGTCCAGCGTCGAGCAGTTCTCCTCCACCGTCAAGCAGAATGCCGACAATTCCGAGCAGGCCAACCGGCTGGCGCAAAACGCCTCCAGCGTGGCGGTGCAGGGCGGCGAGATCGTCGCCGACGTCATCGCCACCATGGACGAGATCAACAACTCCTCGCGCAAGATCGTCGATATCATCGGCCTGATCGAAGGTATCGCCTTCCAGACCAACATCCTGGCGCTGAACGCCGCGGTGGAAGCGGCGCGCGCCGGCGAACAAGGCCGCGGCTTCGCCGTGGTCGCCGGCGAGGTGCGCAACCTGGCGCAACGCAGCGCCACCGCCGCCAAGGACATCAAGAAGCTGATCGACGTCTCGGTCGGCAAGGTCAGCGCCGGCATGGCACAGGTGGACCGCGCCGGCGCCACCATGAAGCAAGTGGTGGCCTCGGTCCAGCAGGTGACCGCGATCATGAAGGAGATTTCGATCGCCTCGCACGAACAAAGCATCGGCGTCGACCAGGTCAACTCGGCCATCGCCCACATGGACCAGGTCACGCAGCAGAATGCCCAGCTGGTGGAAGAAGCGGCCGCCGCCACCGCCAGCCTGGCGCTGGAAGCCGGCGGCCTGACGCAGGCGGTCAGCCTGTTCAAGTTCGGCCCGACGCGCTCCCGCGCCGCCCGCGCGGCCGCCCCGCAGCCCTCAACCGTGAAGCGCCTGGCCGCTTGAAGCCGGCGACAAGATTATGCATACGCCTTTCCCGCCCGTTGAATTCGACGCCGCCATCATCGGCAAACTGAGTCAGTCCGGGCCACGCTACACCTCGTATCCGACCGCGGACCGCTTCCTGAACGATTTCGGCTACGGCCAGTTCCTGGAAGCGGTGGCCAGCCTGCGCATGCGCCGCAGCCGCCGGCCCTTATCGCTGTACATCCACATTCCGTTCTGCGACACCGTCTGCTACTACTGCGGCTGCAACAAGATCGTCACCAAGGACCACAGCAAGGCGGCCACCTATCTCGGTTACCTGAAGCAGGAAATCGACATGCAGGGCCGTTTATTCGATGGCATCGGCCAGATCGAGCAACTGCACTTCGGTGGCGGCACGCCGACCTACCTGAGCGACAAGCAGATGGGCGACCTGATGACGCACCTGCACGCCAACTTCGATTTCGCCGACGACGCGCACGGCGAGTACTCGATCGAGATCGATCCGCGCACGGTCAGCGTGGAACGCGTGCACAGCCTGCGCAAGCAGGGCTTCAATCGCATCAGCCTGGGCGTGCAGGATTTCGATCCGGAGGTGCAGAAGGCGGTCAACCGCATCCAGCCGGAAGCGGAAACGCGGGCGGTGATGCAGGCGGCGCGCGATGCCGGCTTCCGCTCGATCAGCATCGATCTGATTTACGGCCTGCCCAAACAGACCATGGACAGCATGGCGCAGACGCTGGACAAGGTGATCGCCGCCGATCCGGATCGCATCGCGCTGTACAACTATGCGCACCTGCCGCACATCTTCAAGCCGCAGCGGCGCATCGCGGAGGCGGATCTGCCGCCGGCACCGGTGAAGCTGGAACTGCTGGCGATGTGCATCCGCCGCCTGTGCGACGCCGGTTACATCTACATCGGCATGGACCATTTCGCCAAGCCGGATGACGAGCTGGCGGTGGCGCAGCGCCAGGGCCGTTTGCAGCGCAACTTTCAGGGTTATTCGACGCGCGCCGAGTCGGAGCTGATTTCCTGCGGCGTGTCGGCCATCAGCGCCATCGGCGCCACCTACAGCCAGAACGAGAAGACGCTGGAAGCATATTACGAAAAGCTCGAAAGCGGCGTGCTGCCGATCACGCGCGGCATCAAGCTCGATAACGACGATCTGCTGCGGCGTATCGTGATCCAGAAACTGATGTGCAATTTCGAGCTGTCGATGTCGTCGATCGAACAGGGTTTTCCGATCAAATTCCGCCAGTATTTCGCGCTGGAGCTGCTGAAGCTGAAAGCGTTCGAGGACGATGGCCTGATCACCATCGACGACGAATGGATTTCGGTGACGCCGCGCGGACGTCTGCTGATCCGCAATATCTGCATGGTGTTCGACCGCTACCTCGGCGTGGCGCACGACATCGCGCCGCAACCGCTGCGCTATTCGAAGACGATCTGAGGATGCGATGAACGGGGCGCAGCTACTGCCGGTGTTTCTCGTGGGCCTGGCAGGCAGCGTCCATTGCGCCGGCATGTGTGGCGGCATCGTGACCGCCATCTCCGCTGTCCGCCAGCCCGTGATTCCGCTTCGGCGGACCGCACGGGGGCCGGTTATGGATTCCCGCGCGCGCGGGAATGACAGGGGATACATCCTGTCCTACAACGCCGGCCGCATCGCCAGCTATATGACAGCGGGAGCGCTGGCCGGCGGCCTGGCCGAAGGCGCGCGCAGCATGGCGGCGGTGGCGGGTGTGCAGCTGAGCTTCTACTGGCTGGCCAACCTGATGCTGATCGCGCTGGGCCTGCACCTGATGAACGCCTGGCGCGGTCTGGCGATGCTGGAGCGGGGCGGCCGCGTGCTGTGGCAGCGCGCCCAACCCGCCATCGGCCCCGCCATGAAACAGCTGATGCCCGCCGATACGCCCGCCAAATCCTTCGCCCTCGGCTCCCTGTGGGGCTGGCTCCCATGCGGCATGGTCTACAGCGCCCTGACCACCGCGCTGCTGAGCGGTTCGGCCGTGAGCGGCGCCGCCACCATGCTGGCTTTCGGCCTGGGTACGCTGCCGATGCTGACCGCCCTCGGCCTGCTCGGCGCGCGCCTGCAGCACGCCATGCGGCAGCGCCATGTGCGCATCGCCTGCGGCCTGCTGGTGCTGGGTTTCGGCGTTATCGGGCTTGCCCGCGCTGCCGGCGGCGTTACGCCGGAATGGATGGACATCTTATGCCTCACACCAAACCATTGAACGACGCGGCCCTCAAGCCCTGCTACCATTGCGGCCAGGCGCTGCCCGATGACGCCAGCTGGACGGTGCTGATCGACCAGGTCCAGCGCCCCATGTGCTGCCCCGGTTGCGCGGCGGTGGCGCAGACCATCGTCGATCTTGGGCAGGCAGGCTACTACCGCGAGCGCACCGCCTACGCCAACAGCGCCGACGGCGCGCAACAGCTGCCGCCGGAACTGCAACTGTACGACAACACCGATCCGCGCTTCGCCCTTGATGAAGACAGCCGTGAATCCACCATCACCGTGGAAGGCATACGCTGCGCCGCCTGTGTGTGGCTGATCGAACAGCGCCTGCTGCGCCTGCCCGGCGTGGAGTGCGCGCAGCTCAACGTCGCCACCGAAAAACTCTACGTCCGCTGGCGCAAGGACGCCTGCCAGCCGGGCGACATCCTCGGCGCGCTGCACGGCATCGGCTACGCCGCCTATCCCTACGACGTCGGCCGCCATGCCGACCAGCAGCGCCGCGCCACCAAAACCCTCGGCCGCCAGCTGTTCGTCGCCGGCCTGTCGATGATGCAGGTGATGATGTACGTCGCCCCCGCCTATCTGGCCGAAGACGGCACGCTGGATGACAGCATGGCCACGCTGATGCGCTGGGCCAGCCTGCTGCTGACGCTACCGGCAATCTGCTACTCGGCGCTGCCGTTCTGGCGCGGCGCCCTGGCCAGTCTGCGCGCGCGCGCTCCGGGCATGGACGTGCCGGTGGCGTTGGGCATCGCCGCCGCTTTCGGCGCCAGCGTGCTGGCCACCTTCCGCGGCAAGGGCGACGTCTGGTTCGACTCGGTGACCATGTTCATCTTCCTGCTGCTGTGCAGCCGCTTTCTGGAACTGCGTGCCCGCCGCAAGGCCGGCGCCGCGCTGGAGCGATTGCAGCACGCGCTGCCGGCATCGGCCTCGCTGCTGGAACACTACCCGGACAGCCAGGCCGCCACCATCGTGCGCGCGGCGGCGCTGGCTGTGGACAACCACGTACTGATCAAGCCCGGCGAAGCCGTGCCGGCCGACAGCGTGATCGTCTCAGGCCGCACCTCGATCGACCTGTCCCTGCTGAGCGGGGAGAGCGTACCGGTACCCAGGAGCGAGGGCGACGCCATCCCCGGCGGCGCCATCAACGCCGGCAGCGCCATCGTCGCCCGCGTCAGCCGGCGCGCGCAGGACAGCACCTTGTCCGAGTTGGTAAAGCTGATCAACCGCGCCAGCGGCGCAAAGCCGCGCATCGCCCTGTGGGCCGACCGTGTGGCCGCCTGGTTCGTCGCCGGCCTGCTGCTGTTCGCGCTGGCCACATTCGGCTTCTGGTACTGGATCGATGGCAGCGCGGTGCGCGCCTGGCCGATCGCCATCGCGGTGCTGGTGGTGTCCTGCCCGTGCGCGCTGTCGCTGGCCACACCGACCGCACTGGCCGCCGCCACCGACCGCCTGCTGCGTCAGGGCGTCCTGGTCACCGGCCCGCAAACGCTGGAGACGCTGCACCGTGCCACCCACATCGTGCTCGATAAGACCGGCACGCTGACCTGGGGCCGGCCGGTGCTGCAGCAGACAGTGGAACTGGGCGCGATGCGCGCGGATTTCTGCTTGCAGGTCGCGGCCGCGCTGGAAGCCGGCAGCGCGCATCCGCTGGCGCACGCCATCCTCGCTGCCGCTGCCCAGGCCGACGCCGGACATCAGCACTGGCACGCGGCGGCGCTGAGCGAAACACCGGGCTGCGGACTCGAAGGCTTGGTGCACAACCGCCGCTACCGTCTGGGCAGCGCGCAGTATGTGGCGGCGATCAGCGGCTCGGCGCCGCCGCGCGAGGCTCCCGCCGACGTCACGCCGGTGTACCTCGGCGTCGATGGACAATGGCTGGCCTGCTTTCACCTGCAGGACGGCATTCGCCCCGATGCGCAAGACACGGTCGACTATTTCCGCCGGCACGGCAAGACGGTGGTGCTGGTCAGCGGCGATGACGATGTGCTGGCGCGCCGTGTCGGCGATCAGTTGGGCATCGAAACCACGGTCGGCGGCTATCTGCCGGCCGACAAGCTGAACTTCGTGCAGCAGCTGCAGCGGCGCGGCTGCGTGGTGGCGATGATCGGCGACGGCATCAACGACGCCGCCGTACTGGGCGCGGCCGACGTCTCCTTCGCCATGGGCGGCGGCGCCGCGCTGGCGCAGGCGCACGCGGACGCGGTGCTGCTCAACGGCCGCATAGGCGCGGTGGCCGACAGCGCGCGCGTGGCCGAACACACCATGCGCGTGATCCGCCAGAACCTCGGTTGGGCCACGGTCTACAACCTGATCGCAATTCCGGCGGCGGCGGCGGGACTGCTGAATCCCTGGCTGTCCGGCGTCGGCATGGCGGCCAGTTCCGCCGTGGTGGTGCTGAACGCGCTGCGCCTGCGTGGAGGCCGCTGATGGAAGCGCTCTACCTGCTCATCCCGCTCAGCGTGGCACTGGTGTTTGCCGCGCTGTGGATCTTCTTTCGCGCCTCCGACGACGGCCAGTTCGACGACCTGGTCGGCCCGGCGCTGCGCATCCTCCAGGACGACGACCTCCCTCCTTCGGAGCAGCAGCGATCCGGCGAATTTTGATCCATATCAAGGATTTTTGCCCCCCCGCTCAGTAACCTTTGGCTTACATCATCAAAGTGTTCTGGGGAGAACAAAATTGGATCAACACTACAACTACAAGGTCGTCAAGCAATTTGCGATTGCGACCGTAGTCTGGGGCGTGGTCGGGATGCTGGTCGGCGTGCTCATCGCCGCGCAGCTGGCCTGGCCGGCGCTGAATCTGGACATACCCTGGCTGACCTATGGCCGCTTGCGTCCGCTGCACACTAACGCGGTCATTTTTGCGTTCGGCATCTGCGGCCTGTTCGCCACCTCCTACTACGTGGTGCAGCGCACCTGCCAGGTGCGGCTGTTCTCGGACAAGCTGGCCGCCTTCACCTTCTGGGGCTGGCAGGCGGTGATCCTGAGCGCCGTCGTCACCCTGCCGATGGGCCTGACCCGCGGCAAGGAATACGCCGAACTCGAATGGCCGATCTCGATCCTGATCGCGGTGGTATGGATCGCCTACGCGGTGGTGTTCTTCGGCACCATCGTCAAGCGCAAGGTCAAACACATCTACGTCGCCAACTGGTTCTTCGCCGCCTACATCATCGCCGTCACCATCCTGCATGTGGTGAACGGCATGAGCATGCCGGCTTCCGCCTTCAAGTCCTACTCGGTGTATGCCGGCGTGCAGGACGCCATGATCCAGTGGTGGTACGGCCACAACGCGGTGGGCTTCATCCTCACCGCCGGCTACCTGGGCATGGTGTACTACTTCATCCCGAAACAGGCCGAGCGTCCGGTGTACTCGTACCGCCTGTCGATCGTGCACTTCTGGGCGCTGATCTTCACCTACATGTGGGCCGGTCCGCACCACCTGCACTACACGGCGCTGCCGGACTGGACGCAATCGCTCGGCATGGTGTTCTCGCTGGTGCTGCTGGCGCCGAGCTGGGGCGGCATGATCAACGGCATGATGACCCTGTCGGGCGCCTGGCACAAGCTGCGCACCGATCCGATCCTGAAATTCATGATCGTCTCGCTTTCGTTCTACGGCATCGCCACCTTCGAAGGGCCGATGATGTCGATCAAGACCATCAACTCGCTGTCGCACTACACCGACTGGACCATCGCACACGTCCATGGCGGCGCGCTGGGCTGGGTGGGCTTCATCACCATGGGCTCGATCTACTACATCATCCCGCGCCTGGCGGCTGAGCAGAAAATGTATTCGACCAAACTGATCGACCTGCACTTCTGGGTCGCCACCATCGGCATCGTGCTGTACATCGCCGCCATGTGGATCGCCGGCGTGATGCAGGGCCTGATGTGGCGCGCGGTGAATCCGGACGGCACGCTGACCTACACCTTTGCCGAAAGCGTGAAGGCCACCTATCCCTACTACGTGGTGCGCTTCAGCGGCGGCCTGCTGTACCTGAGCGGCATGTGCATCATGGCCTACAACACCTGGATGACCTTGCGCGGCCGCGCCACCGCTGTGGCGCGCATCCCGGCGCTGAAGGTCGCGCATGCCGAGCACGCCGAACAACCGGCCCACGCCTGACACCGGAGCATCGTATGAAATTCACCCATGAATGGATAGAGAAAAATCCCTGGCTGCTGATCGCGCTGGTGACGCTGGTGGTCAGCGTCGGCGGCGCCGTCGAAATCACGCCGCTGTTCTTCCAGAAATCGACCACGGAACCGGTGGCGGGGCTGAAGCCGTACTCGCCGCTGCGCCTGGCCGGCCGCGACATCTACATCCGCGAAGGCTGCTACAACTGCCATTCGCAGATGGTACGGCCGTTCCGCGCCGAGACCGAACGCTACGGCCACTACTCGGTGGCCGGCGAATTCGTCTACGACCACCCGTTCCAGTGGGGTTCCAAGCGCACCGGTCCCGACCTGGCGCGCGTGGGCGGCCGCTACTCCGATGAATGGCACCGCACCCACCTGAACAACCCGCGCGACGTGGTGCCGGAATCGAACATGCCGAACTATCCGTGGCTGGCGCGCACCGCGCTGGCGCCGGCCGAGATCGTGCCGAAGATGAAGGCGCTGCGCCGCACCGGCGTGCCGTACTCCGACGCCGACATCGCCGCCGCGCCGGACCAGCTCAAGGACAAAACCGAAGAAGACGCCCTGGTCGCCTACCTGCAAGGCCTGGGCACCCTGATCAAGACGAGGAACTAGCATGGACAACCTGTTTGACAGCGCCAGCAGCCTGATGACGGTGATCTCGTTCATCACCTTTGCCGGCATCCTGTGGTGGGCCTACGTGGGCCACCAGGAAGCGGATTTCGCCACCGCGGCGCGCCTGCCGTTTGCCGACGACAAGGAGGACAGCCATGGCTGATTTCACCAACGGTTTCTGGGACGGCTATATCGTCGTGCTGACCCTGCTCGGCGTGCTCGGCTGCGCGATCCTGCTGTACTCGCAATCCAGGGTCAAAATGCTGCGCGCCGTCGACGGCAAGGCAAGCACCACCGGCCACGTCTGGGACGAGGATCTGACCGAACTGAACACGCCCATGCCGCGCTGGTGGATGTGGCTGTTCTACCTGACCATCGTGTTCGGCCTGGCCTATCTGTTCCTGTATCCGGGACTGGGCTCGTATGCCGGCAAGCTGGGCTGGAAGTCCAGCGGCGCATACCAGGGCGAGCTGAAAAAGGCGGAAGCCGACTACGGCCCGCTGTTCGCCAAGTACCAGAAGCAGGACCTGAAGGCGGTGGCGGCCGATCCGCAGGCGCACGCCATCGGCGAGCGGCTGTTCCTGACCTACTGCGCGCAATGCCACGGCTCGGACGCGCGCGGCAACAAGGGCTTCCCCAACCTGACCGACAAGGACTGGCTGTTCGGCGGCACGCCGGAAACCATCAAGGAAACCATCCTGCACGGCCGCGTCGGCGCCATGCCGCCGATGGGCGCGGCGGTCGGCGGCGACAAGGATGTGGAAAACGTCGCCCACTACGTACTGAGCTTGTCCGGTTCGACCAACGATCCGATCAAGGCGGTGTTCGGCAAGACCAAGTTCAGCGCCTGCATGGCCTGCCACGGCGCCGACGCCAAGGGCAACCAGGCCATGGGCGCACCCAACCTGACCGACAAGATCTGGCTGTTCGGCGGCAGCGTGGAAACCATCAAGGAAACCATCAACAAGGGCCGCACCACCACCATGCCGGCGTTCGGCGATTTCCTCGGCGACGCCAAGGTGCATGTGCTGGCGGCCTATGTCTGGAGCCTGTCGAACGACGTCAACCAACCAGCGCCAGCCGAGCCTGAAAAATGAACGCGCCGCAGCCACAAGTCATCAAGATGTATGCGGCCCGCGAGGAAATCTATCCGCGCGAGATCGACGGCCGCTACGCCCGCCTGCGCTGGCTGTTCGTGTGGCTGACGCAACTGGCCTTCTACTGCACGCCGTGGCTGCAGTGGAACGGCCGCCAGGCGCTGCTGTTCGACCTGGGAGCGCGCAAGTTCTACATCTTCGGACTGGTGCTGTGGCCGCAGGATTTCATCTATCTGGCGGCGCTGCTGATCATCTCCGCCTACCTGCTGTTCCTGGCGACGGCGATCGCCGGCCGGGTCTGGTGCGGCTTTACCTGTCCGCAAACGGTGTATACCGAAATCTTCCTCTGGATCGAACGCAGGATCGAAGGCAAGCGTAGCGCCCGCATTGCGCTGGCGCGCCAGCCGTGGTCGCTGAACAAGTTCGGCCGCAAGGGCGCCAAGCACCTGGCCTGGGGCGCGGTGGCGCTGTGGACCGGCTTCACCTTCGTCGGCTACTTCACGCCGATCCAACAGCTGCTGGGTGAGGTGGCGACGCTGAACTTCGGCCCGTGGGAATGGTTCTGGGTGCTGTTCTACAGCTTTGCCACCTACGGCAACGCCGGCTGGATGCGCGAGCAGGTGTGCAAATACATGTGTCCATATGCACGCTTCCAGAGCTCGATGTTCGACCGCGACACCCTGATCATCACCTACGACGCCCGGCGCGGCGAGCCGCGCGGCCCGCTGTCGAAAACCAGCAACGGCAACGGCGGTTCCTGCATCGATTGTTCGCTGTGCGTGCAGGTCTGCCCGACCGGCATCGATATCCGCAAGGGGCTGCAATATGAATGCATAGGCTGCGCCGCCTGCGTGGACGCCTGCAACACGGTGATGGACAAGACCGGCCAGCCGCGCGGCCTGATCCGCTACAGCACTGAGCGCGCCATGGACGAGCATCTGACGCCGACCGAAATCCGCCGCCGCGCGACGCGGCCGCGCGTGCGCATCTACACCGCGGTACTGGGCCTGATCGTGCTGGCCACCTCGGGCGCGCTGTACCTGCGCATGCCGCTGAAGCTGGACGTGATCCGCGACCGCGGCTCGATGGGCCGCGAAGTGGAGGACGGCATGATCGAAAACGTCTACCGCTTGCAGATCATGAACACCTCCGAGCAGGCGCATGTGTATAAGATCACGGTGGGCGGCATGGACACGCTGGCCCAGGTGACGCCCGACCTGGTGCGGGTGGAGGCGACCGAGACCAAGGCTTATCCGATCCGCCTGCGCGCCGCGCATGGTGCCGGCAAGCCGGGCTCGAACAGGATCAACGTGGCACTGGAAGCAGTCGACGACGCGTCGCTGCACGTCAAGGAATCGGCGGTGTTCATCGTCCCGCGCTAAGGAATTTCATCATGAGCGAGAACGTCTTTGAGCTATACCCGCAAACGCCGTGGTACAAGGAACGCTGGCCATGGCTGCTGATGGCCGGGCCGGCGATCGTGGTGGTGGGCGGCATCTATACCGCCTGGCTGGCCGCCAGCCAGCAGGATGCGCTGGTGGTCGGCGACTATTACAAGCAGGGCAAGGCCATCAACCAGGACCTGAAGCGCGACCGCGTGGCGGCCGAGCTGGGCCTGTCGCTGACCTTGGGCTATGATGCCGGCAACGGCGTGCTGCGCGGCCAGATCAACCGCAAGGACAGCGGGCCGCTGCAAATCCATTTGTCGCACGCGACCTTGCCGGAGAAGGATATCCGCCTGCTGGTACGGCCCGACGCGAACGGCGAATTCCGCGCCAGCCTGCCGCTGTTGGAGCGCAGCCGCTGGATCGTGCTGGTGGAAGGGGAACAGCGCGACTGGCGCCTGGCCGGCGCCTGGCGCTGGCCGAAAGAGCACGGCATCACCTTATTGCCGGACTAGCCAACAATCCGGGGTCAGTTCTGCCAATCGCACACGGGCTCTGCCGTAGCGTGCGCTACGGCAGAGCCCGTGTGCGATTGGCAGAACTGACCCCGGATTTAGCTGCAGGTTTCCATGCCTGCGGTAATGGCCTTGAGCATTTGCGGGTTCAGCAGCTCGATTTCGCGGTTGCTGACGCGTACCAGGCCTTCCTTCTTGAACTTCGATAACAGGCGGCTGATGCTTTCGATGGTCAGCCCCAGGTAGTTGCCGATCTCTTCGCGCGACATGCGCAGCTGGAACACGTTCGGCGAATAACCGCGCGCCTCGTAGCGCGACGACAAGTTGACCAGGAAGGCGGCAAAGCGCTGGGTCGCCTGCATATTCCCCAGCAACAGCATCACGCTTTGCTCGCGCGTGATTTCCTGGCTCATCATGCGGTGAAAATGCCGCAGCAAGGTTGGCATTTCCGCCAGCAGCTGCTGCAAGGTATTGAACGGAATCTCGCACACCTCGCTGTCTTCCAGCGCCACCGCGGTGCAATGGTGGCGGTCGGCGCTGATGGCGTCCATGCCCAACAGCTCGCCGGCCATCTGGAAACCGGTGATCTGCTCCGCGCCTTCGCGGTTGACCTGGTAGGTCTTGAAATGGCCGAGCCGGATCGCGTACAAATTCTGAAAAGCGTCGCCGATACGGAACAGCGTCTGCCCGCGCGCGACCTTGCGGCGGCGGCCGATGATCTGGTCCAGGCGCTCGAGATCGTTGTTGTCCAGCCCCATCGGCAGGCACAGCTGGTGCATGCTGCACGAGGCGCAGCTCGCCTTGAGGATCTCGATCGTGGCGCCGGGTAGAACCAGCTCTGGAAGTTCTCGTATCATGCGGCTAGTGTAGCCCATTGCCCCTGCTTTGGGCGCTATTCCGCACTTAGCCTATCAGGTATTCGCGCATCAGCTGCCTTGCGCGGTGCAAGCGGCCTTTGACGGCGGCGACGCTGTCGCCGGTCTCTTCCGAGATTTCTCCTATGGACATCTCGGCGAAATCGCGCAGCAGCACCACTTTCAGGTAATCGGCCGGCAGCGATTCGAGCGCGTGTATCAATTCCGCACGCAGGGTGCCGGTATCCTGCCGCGCCAGCCATTGCTCGGCGCGTTCGTCGTCCCAGGGATCGTGGCCGAGCGCGTTGCGCGCCAGGCGGTGACACTCGCGCTTGACGATCTGGAACAGCCAGCCCGAGAACGCCGCCAGCATGCGCACCGAGGACAGCTTGCGCGACAACACCAGCAGGGCTTCCTGCACCGCATCGTCGACGTCGCCGATCATGCAGTTGCGTTGCGCATAGCGGCGCAGGTCGGGCTGGCACAGGCGCAGCAGCTGCGACAGCGCCTGCGGATCGCCGCGGTGGGCGGCGTCCAGTACCGGCTGATGTTGTGGGGCGAGGCTCATAGGCTTTTCAGATTGCCTTCCTTGGCGGCTTTGTCGAGACGGCGGCCCAGCATGGCGCACATCGGGCAGAAACCGAACAGGCCGGAAGCGACGATGCCGGCGGCCGACAGCGCCACCACGGTGCCCCAGATGCCGCCCAGCATGGCGAAACCGGCATACACCACGATCAGGCCCAGCACGATGCGCACGACGCGTTCCCGGCCCGGTACATTTTTTACGTAGAACATTTTGCACTCCTTGAGTAGTCTGAGGAAGTCCCTCGGCTACTAAGAGGCGCAAAAATCGCGTTTGGATTCGCGCCGCGAAAAATAATTTGTTAGGCTAGCGGTCATGACCCTGCCCAAGCCGCCCACCCTCGACCAGCACCTGTGTTTTCTGATCTACAGCACCTCGCTGAAGATGACCCAGACCTACAAGCCGTTGTTGGCCGCATTGAAATTGACATATCCGCAATACCTGGCCATGGTGGTACTGTGGGAACGGGACGGGATCGGCGTAAAAGACCTGGCCCAGCGCCTGCAGCAGGATTCCGGTTCGGTCACGCCGGTGATCAAGCGGCTGGAGGCGGAAGGCTACCTGGTGCGCCAGCGCGACCCGCGCGACGAGCGCAACAAGATCCTCAGCCTGACCCCGGCCGGCCAGGCGCTGCGTGCGGAAGCGGTCAAGGTGGCGGGCAACTTCGCCGCCACCTGCGACATCGACAACGACGAAGTCAGCGCGCTGATGCGCAACCTCAGCAAGCTCAACCACAACCTGGCGTAGCCCGGGGACAGACCACGATTTTGAAATAATTTCAAAATCGTGGTCTGTCCCCAAAAATAACTTGCGCACTAATTATTTGTGCGCTATAGTTCATCCATCGACGCGGCACTTACCGCGTTTTTTCAACCAAAATACTTAGCGCGCTAATTAATAGCGCAATTGAAAGGATAGACCATGAAACGCGCAATCATCGCTTCCGCCCTGCTGGCCGCCACCGCTTTCGCCCACGCCGCCGCCCCAGCCAACGACACCACCATCGTGCTGGTGCACGGCGCCTTCGCCGACGGTTCCAGCTGGGACAAGGTGATCCCTATCCTGCAAGCCAAAGGCTACAAGGTGGTGGCGGTACAGAACCCCCTGAGCTCGCTGGCCGACGACGTCGCCGCCACCCAGCGCGTGGTCGATGCGCAGAGCGGCAAGGTGGTGCTGGTCGGCCACTCCTGGGGCGGCACCGTGATCACCCAGGCCGGCACCAGCGACAAGATCAAGGCCCTGGTCTACGTCGCCGCGTTCGCGCCTTCCGAAGGTGAAGCCACCGGCAACCTCGGCAAGAACTACGCCGTGCCGCCCGGCATCGCCACCCTGAAAGTCGACGCCGGCGGTTACGCCTGGCTGCCGGAAGATTCGGTCGCCAGCAACTTCGCCCAGGACGTGGCGCCCGCGACCGCCAGGCTGATCGCCGCCACCCAGGGACCGATCGCCGCCAAGGCCTTCGGCGAGACCACCAGCGTGGCCGCCTGGAAGAACAAGCAGAACTATTACATCGTCGCCAGCAAGGACCGCATGATCGCGCCGGAACTGGAACAGGAATTCGCCAAAAAGATCAACGCCATCACCACCACGCTGCCGACCAGCCACGTGCCGATGGTGTCGCAGCCGGCCAAGGTGGCCGAGGTGATCCTGGCCGCCGCCCGGAACTAAGCACTTTGTCCAAGGCCGGTGTGTCATCGTACACACCGGCTTTTTTTGTTTCTTGCTAACTTGTCTCTTTGATAGGAGAATCATCCAAGGCCCCGTCTACCAAGGATGATATGAAGCCGCTCGGCATCAAGGCTAAAGTCGCGCTCGCCACCAGCATCACCTCCGTGCTGATGATAGGACTGGTCACGCTGGTCCAGACTCAGCGCATGCAGGAAGACTACACGCGCGTGCTGTTCACCCAGCAGACGGCCCTGATCAACCGCACCGCGCAGGAGCTCGACGACAAGCTGGCCATGCTGCTCGACATCATCGCGCTGTCGGCCCGCAACCAGCCGCCCGAGCTGGCCGGTTCCACCGAAAAGCTGCGCGCCTACTACCAGAACCGCGCCGTGCTGGCCCTGTTCGACGACCTGCTTGTCCTGGATGCCAAAGGCAAGGTGATTTCCGACCTGCCCGAAGTGCCGGGCCGGGTCGGCATCGACGCCTCCGACCGCGCTTATTTCAAGACGGTGCTGCGCACGCGCAAGCCGATGATCAGCGAACCGCTGATCGGCCGCGGCAACAAGCAGCCGGTGGTGCAGATGGTGGCGCCGGTGCTCAACGACAAAGGCGAGGTGGTGTGCATGCTGATCGGCGTGCTGCGCTTGTACAAGGACAACGTCCTGGGCCATCTGCGCACCGCCAAGATCGGTCGCGACGGCTACTACTTCGCCCTGACCCGCGGCGAACATCCGGTGTATGTGCTGCATCCCGACGTGTCGCGCCTGCTGCAGCCGCGCGCCGCCAACGCCAATCCGGCCACCGCGCGCGCGCTGGAGGAAGGCTTCGAAGGCACGGTGCGGGGCATGGGCGAGGGCGTGCCCACCCTCAACAGCTACAAGCAGCTGAAAACCGTCGACTGGCTGCTGGCCACCTCGCTGCCGGCCGAGGAAGCGTTCGAGCCGTTCGAAGGCGTGATCCGCCGCATCCTGCTGTGGAGCGGCGTGGCGGCCGTGCTGACTGCCATGCTGATCAGCATGCTGACCTTGCGCTTGATGGCGCCGCTGGTACGGCTGCGCAACGCCATCGTCGCGCTGCGTGCCGAACCGGCCCGCTTCACGCCGCTGGAAGTGCACGCACGCGACGAGGTCGGCCAGCTGACCTCGGCCTTCAACGACCTGATGCACGAACGCCTGGCGGCCGACGCGCGCCTGCAAAGCCTGGTCGAATTCGCCCCCAACGCCATCGTGGTGATCGGCGTCGACGGCCGCATCGAAACCTTTAACCGCGAGGGCGAACGCTGCTTCGGTTACACGCGCGACGAGGTGCTGGGCCAACCGCTGGAACTGCTGGTGCCGGAACGCCTGCGCAGCCAGCACGTCAAGCACCGCATGCAGTTCTTCGCCGAGCGCCTGAGCGCCGAGCCGGTGCGCATGGGCGACGGCAATCCGACCCTGGGCCGCCGCCGCGACGGCAGCGAGTTCCCGGTCGAGGTCAACCTGAGCGCGGTGCGCACCGACCAGGGCACCAAGGTGCTGGCGGTGATTTCCGACATCACCGAGCGCCAGCGCCTGCGCCACGAGCTGGAAACCCGCGCGGTCGAACTCGAGCGCGAACGCGACCGCGCCCAGGCCGCCAACCGCGCCAAGAGCGATTTCGTCGCCAACATGAGCCACGAAATCCGCACGCCGATGAACGCGGTGCTGGGCATGGTGTACTTGCTCGGCAATACCCAGCTCAGTCCGCAGCAGCGCAAATACCTGAACATGGTGCGCGTGTCCGGCCAGTCGCTGCTGGGCATCCTCAACGACGTGCTGGACTTCTCCAAGATCGAGGCCAGCAAGCTGGAACTGTCGCCCATCGATTTCGCGCTCAACGACGTGATGGATGCGCTGGCCACCGTGATGACCATGAACGCCGGCGACAAGGAACTGGAACTGGCGATCAGCGTCGACAGCGCCATCCCCAACCGCCTGCGCGGCGATGCCATGCGCCTGCAGCAGATCCTGGTCAACCTGGCCGGCAACGCCATCAAGTTCACCGAGCAGGGCGAGGTGGTGGTCAGCGTCGAACTGAGCGCGCGCGACACCGCCAGCGCGCTGCTGCGCTTCGAGGTGCGCGATACCGGCATGGGCATGACCGAAAGCCAGCTGGGCCAGTTGTTCAACGCGTTCTCGCAGGGCGACCAGAGCATCACGCGGCGCTTCGGCGGCACCGGCCTGGGCCTGGCCATCACCAAGCGCCTGATCGGCCTGATGGGCGGCCAGATCGCCGTCAACAGCCGGCCGGGGCAGGGCTCGACTTTCTGGTTCAGCCTGCCATTCGAGATCCAGGCCGACCAGACCGACGAGCGGCGCAAGCCGGTGCTGGGCCAGCTGCGCCTGCTGGTGGCCGACGACAACCGCACCAGCCGCGAACTGGTGGCGCGCCTGATCCGCGCCTGGGGCTGGCAAGCCGACGAGGTCGATTCCGGCGAAGCCGCGCTGCGCCGCTACCGCCAGAGCGTGGACAATGGCCAGCCCTACGACGTGGTGCTGGTCGACTGGCACATGCCGGGCATGGACGGCCTGGCCACCGGCAAGAACATCCGCGCCGCCGCCGGCGCGCGCCCGCAGCCCATCGTGGTGATGCTGAACGCCTTCGCGCGCGACCGGCTGGAGGAAATCTCGCACGCGCCGGAAGCCGATGTGGTGCTGGTCAAACCGATCACCAGCTCCAACCTGTTCGACGCGCTGCACCAGGCGCTGGTGGCCCAGGGCGACAACGAGCAGCCGGGCATGGCCGATCTCGGCATCATCGGCACGCTGGCCGACCTGCATTTCCTGCTGGTGGAAGACAACCTGCTGAACCAGGCGGTGGCGCGCGGCATCCTCGAGCACGCCGGCGCCACGCTCGACATCGCCGGCGACGGCCGCCAGGCGGTGGACATCCTGCGCCAGCGTCCCAACGAATACGATCTGGTGCTGATGGACATGCAGATGCCGGTGATGGATGGCTTCACCGCCACCCGCATCCTGCGCCAGGATCTCCAGCTGACGCTGCCCATCATCGCCATGACGGCCGGCGTGCTCGAATCCGAGCGCGAACGCAGCCGCGAGGCCGGCATCACCGATTTCATTCCCAAGCCGATCGAGGTGGATGAAATGATGGCGGTGCTGCGCCGCCATCTGCCGCGCTCCACCGCCGTGCCGCCACCGCCGCCGGCGCTATCGCCCGCACCGGCGCCATCGCCCCGGCCCTGGCCGATCAGGACGATCTGCTGGCCGCCATGGCCGCCGCCGCGTCGCCGACGGCGGCCACAGCGTCCCTACCCGCGGCCGCTGCCGCGCCAGAGACCGTCC
>NZ_SPVG01000227.1 GCF_004614165.1 Duganella callida
CACCTGGACGGTCGTCGGCCCGGCGGGGCCGGCGCAGATCGCGGTCGAACCCGTGCTGCGCCTGGCGTCCCTGTTCATGGTGCGCGATGCCGTGCGGCTGGGGGTCGGCGTGGCGCGCCTGCCCTTGTCGCTGGTCAGCCACGACCTGGCCGCCGGCACGCTGGCAAGCTGGGGCGAGATCGACGGTCCCGAGATCGCCCTGTGGGCGCTGTACCCGTCGCGCCGCCTGCTGAGCGCGCGCGTCTCCGCCTTCCTCGCCTACCTGAAACAAGCGTTCCCGCTGGGGACGCCGGAAGAACTGGCGTCCCATATCGGCTGACGCGGTTGTGCCGGGCTTACTGCTCCACCGCCACCACCGCCACCGAACGCGGCGCCAGCGTCAGCACGGGCCGGCCCTGCACCATGCTGGCCGTCAGCGGCTGCGGCGTCACGGTATCGGGCGCGGCGAAGGTGTTGACGCTGTCGGCCTGCGGCGCCGCCAGGATCTGGCCGCTGACCGCGACGGCCGGACGACCGCTCACGGCCAGCGCGATCTCCACCGGGCGCTGGTAATCGATATTGGTCAGCGCCACCCACAGCTTGCCGTTGGCGTCGCGCGCCGCCATCGCATCCACGCGCGGCATGGCGTATTTGCCGTAACGGTAGCGCTCCGGTTTGAAGCGGGCCGGCAACAGCGTGGCGTCATGGAACGGCACGTACATCCTGAACACATGGTAGGTCGGCGTCAGCACCATTTTTTCCTGGTCGGTCAGGATCATCGCCTGCAGCACGTTGACCATCTGCGCGATATTCGCCATGCGCACGCGCGCCGCGTGCCGCGCGAAGATATTCAGGTTCAGCGCCGCCACGATGGCGTCGCGCTGGGAATTCTGCTGCATCAGGAAACCGGGATCGGTGCCGGGCGTCGGCGCCAGCCACGCGCCCCATTCATCGACCACCAGCGCCACCTTTTTCTGCGGATCGTAGCGGTCCATGATGGCGCCGTGCTTGCGGATCAGGTCATCCATGCCCAGCGTCTCCTGGATGAAACGCGCATATTCGGGCTCGCCGAAACCGGTGGCCTTGACCGACGGCGGCCAGCCGTTCAGCGTGTAGGAGTGCAGCGACAGGCCGGCGATGTCCCAGCTCCACACCTTGCCGGCCCAGGCGCGCATGATGGTTTCGGTATATTCGGTCTTGGCGCCGTCCGGACCGACCGCGATCTGCTGCATGACCTGGGCCGGATTGTAGTTGCGGCTGAAGTGGGAATACATCTTCAGCTCTTCCAGGTAATGCGCGGCACTCATGGCGCCGCCGCAGCCCCAGCTTTCGTTGCCTATGCCCCAGAAGGCCACCTTGTACGGCGCCTTGTGACCGTTGGCGGCGCGCTCGTCGCCGAGCGCCGTCTGTTCGGCGGTCAGGTACTCCAGCCACTCGGCCGCTTCCTGGCGGGTGCCGGAGCCGACGTTCGCCGAGATGTAGGCGTCGGCGCCGATCTGGCCGACGAAGTCCATGAATTCATCGGTGCCGAAGGTGTTGGGTTCGACCACGCCGCCCCAGTTGGGATTGCGTCCGGCGCGGCGCTGACTGGCCGGGCCGATGCCGTTACGCCAGTGGTATTCGTCGGCGAAGCAGCCTCCCGGCCAGCGCACATTGGGCACCTGGATGGCCTTCAGCGCGGCCACCACGTCGTTGCGGATGCCGCGCGTGTTGGGAATCGGCGAGTCGCGGCCGACCCAGACGCCGCCATAGATACCGTGGCCCAGATGCTCGGCAAACTGGCCGAACAGGTGGCGGCTGATGGTAGGGCCGTCGGCGGCCGGGTCGATGGTGACGGTGATCCGGTCCGCCGCCGTGGCGGACAGCGCCGCCGACAGCACCAGACCAGCCAACAGAATCAGGGGATTGTTCATGATAGCTCGCGTGTCGAGAGTAAAAAAACCGCTCCCGTGCAGGCGAGCGGCGAAGGCCACGGGCGTGGCCTGGAGAACCGGGGGTACGTCAGATCCTGGCCGCGTACAGCGCGTGGTGGGTCAGGATGTACAGCGTGCGGCGGTCGGCGCCGCCGAAGATCAGCTGCAAAGGCCGCGCCGGCACATCGATGCGGCCAGCTTGTTTGCCGTCGGCGCCGTAGATGAACACCTGGCCGTTGGCGACGTAGACCTTGCCGTCAGGTCCGACGGCCGCGCTCTCGCCGCCGCGGTCGGCCACCTGTTTCAGCTCGGTGATGGCGCCGCCCGCGCCGATCAGACCACTCAAGGTCAGGTTTTGCGAGGCGTTGGTGAACACCACGCGCTGGCCGACCTGGCCGTAGACAAAGCCATGCGTGTCCAGCGTATCCGACCAGCGGTAGCCCAAGTGGTCGAGCGGGCCATGGCGGGTGACGCGGAACGCCGGCAACACCAGACTGCCGTCCGGCGACACGTATTCGCGCGGCTTCGGCTGCGCGGCGTTGCGCGCGAAGATCTCGGCCAGGGTGGCGAATTCGTAGGTGTCAGGATTCAGCTGGTCCCAGAATTCGCCGTTCGCCCAGTAATTGACCGGCAGCGCCAGCCGCGCCTGCGGGTGCGCGCTGACCGGGGTCGGTTCGATCACGGATATCAGCGTGCCCGGCACGTTCGGCTTGAGCGCATACACGGTGCCGTCCTTGCCCGCCGAGGACAGCACCAGCAGGTTGTCGCTGCCGTCCACCGCCAGGTTGACCGGATCGAGCGGGTAATCGTTGACGATCTTCAGACCCTCGCCATCGGCATAGCTGTAGATGCGCTGGAAGTGGCGGTCGATGAAGTACAGGCGCCCTTTCGAGTCGACGGCGGCGCCGGCGATCGAGTAGAAGCCCTGTTCCAGCTGATCGACCTTGGCGGCACTGGCCACGGCGGGCGCGCCGGCCGGCTTGCCGTTGTAATCGTACACCGCGAACATGCGCTCGCGGCCCTCGATCCGATTGGTCACGTCGGTAATGGCGTTCTCATACGGGTACTTGGACGCGCGCAGATAAGCCGTGCAGCCATTCTCGTCGCAGGTGGGGAAGCCGCTCTCGCCATTCACCGCCACGTTGCGGAAGCGGATGTCGCTGGAATTGCTGATGCGCACAGCGGTCGGCGCCGGCTTCATCGAGCGCGTCACCCGGTAGGCGTGGTAGTTGGCCAGCAGGATGTTCTTCGAGTTGCGGATATCGAGCGAGACCGAATCGGCGCCATCGCGTACCTCTTCCTCGGTCTGCGGCGCGTGGAATTCCCAGTTGGCCACGCCGTCCAGCACGATCTCGTTGCGGATGTGGTGCTCGGCCGACAGCTCGTACACGCGGCCCGGCGTGCTGGTGTTGGTCACGTAGAAGCCGGCCTGCGCATGGCCGGCCGGGGTCCACACGCCGGTGAAGGTACCGCCGCCGCCATCGGTCACCCAGATGCTCGGATACTGGCGGTCCCACCAGGCCGAGGTATCGAAGCGCTCGCTCTTCCTGAACGGATCGGTGGGCGAACCATAGCCCCACTGGATGCGGATATCGTCCACCAGCGAATGCTCGCCGGCGCGCCACAGCAAGGCCACCGCGCGCGGATTGACTTCGCCGGTGGCCAGGCCGATGCCGGTGACGATGGCGTCGCCGCCGCGCGCGCTTTCCAGCAGCGCCTTGGGCGTGTCCGTGCCCTGGTACAGCGGCGAACCGTTGGGCAGCACCAGCCGGGTCAGGCCCGGATGCAGGCCGATCAGCACGGTATCGGGTTTCAGGCGGATGGTGTCGCTGACCGCGTAAAAGCCCAGCGGCAGATAGACCACGCGATGGCTGTCGATGGCTTTCTGGATCGCGGCAGTGTCGTCGCTGACGCCATCGCCCTTGGCGCCAAAGCCGCGCACGCTGGCCCACTCGGCGGTGGGCGGCAGCGCGCGCATGATGCGGTCCTTGCGCTCCTGCGCCGGCAGCGCGGCGGTGCGGTAGTTGGTGTCGAACTGTCCCGGCTCGCTCAGGCTGGCCAGCTTGAGGCCGTGATTGAATTCCGCCACCTGGTAGTTGCGCCCCTGTCCCGCCAGCTGCTTGCCGCTGTCGCGGAAACGCGCAAACACCGGCACGTTGCGCGCGCTGATGCGTTCGAAGCCGACCTGGGTGTAGGCGTTGTTCTCGTTACTGACGATCACGCCCGCTTTGGAGACATTTTCCATGCGCACATCGGCGCCCCACAGCCAGTCGCCGTAACCACGGTCGATCTCGATGCCGACCGGGGTATTGCGGATTTCGGTATTGCCCAGCGTCAGCGCCGCCTCGTGCTCGCGGATGGCGGCGTCGCGCTGGCCGTCGAACTGCGAATCGAGCAGCGTGAACTGCCAGGCCGGCGAGGTCTTTTCGGCCAGGATGCCATAACGGCCGCCGTAGAACTTGAGGTCGTAAGCGATATTGCCGACCTGGTAGACGCCGGCCAGCCCCGATCCCATGCGGAAATCGATGTGCGACAGATTGGAGTGCTGCGCCGTGTGCATGCGCACGCCGCTGGCGGCGGGATTGCCCTCGCCCACTTCAAAATCGACGTTGGACAGCACCGAGTAAAAGGTCGAGGAATTGGCGTCGCGCACGGCCTTGCCCGGCTCGGCGCTGAACGGCACCGCGCCCGGCACCGGCTGCGCCACGCCGCCGATGTTATAGGTGTCGGTGCCGGTGAAGATCACCATATTGGCCACGCCCTTCTGGAATCCCGGCGTGTTCGCCCCCAGCACCAGCACCGGCCGCGTCTTGCCGACGCCGTACACACGCACGGCAATCGGAATCAGGATGCTGCGGCTGATGCGGTAGCGGCCGGACGGCAGGAACACCACGCCGCCGGCGCCCTTGTTGGCGGCGCTGTCGATCGCCTGCTGGAGGGCGGCGCTGTCGTCGGCCACCCCATCGCCTTTGGCGCGCACCACCACGGCGCGGCCATCGTCCGGCAGGCTCTGGTAGGCCGACACCGAGGCCGGCATGGCGGCCTGCACATTCAAGCCGGCCGCCAACAGCAGCAGCGGCAGTTTCATCAATTGCTTGTTCAAGCATGTCTCCTTTGTTATACGAACAGCGACAACAGCAGCACAAAAATGATGCCGAAGATGCCGACCAGCGTTTCCATCATGGTCCACGAGCGGAAAGTGTCGCGCAGCGACAGGCCAAAGTATTCCTTGAACATCCAGAACGCCGAATCGTTCACGTGACTGAACATCAGGCTGCCGGCACCGACCGCCAGCACCATCAGGTTGGGATTGACGCCCGAGACCTGCACCAGCGGCCCGACCACGCCGGCCGCCGTGACGCCGGCCACCGTGGCCGAGCCCAGGCACACGCGGATCAGCGTCGCCACCGCCCAGGCCAGCAGCAACGGCGGCACCGGCAGACTGGCCAGCTGCGTGCCGAGCTGGGCGCTGATGCCCGATTCGGTCAGCACCTGCTTGAGGCCGCCGGCGCCGGCGATGATCAGCAGGATAGGCGCGATTTCGCGCAGCGCTTCCTGCGCCGAGCCCATCACCTGCGGCAGCGTCTGGCCACGGCCAATGCCCAGCAGGAAAATCGCCACCACGTAGGACACCAGCATCACCACCAGCGGACTGGAGAGAAATGCCAACGGCTGCGCCAGTTCCGGCCGCAGCAGCGTCACCAGCGTCGATGCCCCCAGCAGCAGCACCGGCAGCAGCGCCGTGAAAAAACTGGCGAAGGCGGACGGCAATTCATGCACCGGCTTGGGCTCGCCGCGGAAGATCGCCGCCGGCTGCGCCTGGATCTTCCTGAGCGTCATGGCGAACACCGGGCCGGCGATGATCAGCGTCGGGATCGCCACCACCAGGCCGTACAGCAGCGTCTTGCCGAGATCGGCGTGCACGGCCGCCACCAGCGCGGTGGGCGACGGATGCGGCGGCAGGAAGCCGTGGGCGATCGACAGCCCGGCCAGCAAGGGCATGCCGAGCGCCACCGCCGGCCGTCCCGACTGGTAGACCAGCGAAAAGATCAGCGGGATCATCAGCACGAAGCCGACGTTGTAATACAGCGGCAGGCCGACCACGAATCCGGTGACGGTCATCGCCACCGGCATGCGGTTCGGCCCCAGCGTATCGATCAGGCTGATGGCGATGCGGCGCGCGGCGCCGGTGTCGGCGATCAGCTTGCCGAACACGGCGCCCAGGCAAATCACCACCACCAGCGAGCCCAGCAGGTCGCCGATGCCCTTCTCGATCACGCCGGGGATTTTCGCCAGCGGCATACCCAGCATCAAGGCGGCGGCCATCGCCGCCACCACGAACGCCAGCAGGGGCTGTACCTTGCCCCAGGCGATCATGATGGTCAGCAGGCCGACCGCCAGCAGTACGGCAAACAGATTCCACACAGCTGGCGTCTCCTTAGTAGTTCACGCGCACGCCGACGCGGTAGGTGCGCCCCACCGAGTCGTAGATCGCCGGATTGAGGCCGAGACTGAGGTTAGTCTGCGGCACCAGCACCGGCGCGCGGTCGGCCAGGTTGTCGATCTTGAAGTAGGCCGACACCTGTTTCGAGAAGTTGTAATTGCCGCCCAGATCGAAGTACAGCGCGCCCGGCATGTGGTTGTCGTAGATGGTCGGATGCGCGGCGGTCGGCAGCGGGCAGTTGGTCTGGCACTCGATGTATTCGTTGTTGAATACGCCGGCGCCGATCCAGCGCTCGCTCAGGTTCAGACCGAGCTTGCCGTTCATCAGACCGTCCCACGACTGCTGCACCAGCGCCTTCCACTTCGGCGTGGCGCCCGTCATGGCGCCGGCGCCCTCGATCGGCGTGGTGCCCGGCACGCCGGGATCGGAGATCGAGTGGATCATGCGCGAAGCCAGGCCGCGCAGGGTGACCGTGCCCGGCAGGCCGTAGTCCGCCAGGTTCTTGCGGTAGGCCATCTCGAAGTCGATGCCGCGCGTGTGCAGCGAGGCGAAGTTGAAGCTCTGCGCCAGCACATAGTTGGTGCCGGCCGGACCGTTGATCGACACCGCCGAGCACACGCTCTGGTTGCCGCCATAGCACAGGTCGACTTCCTGCTGCGGGTTCAGCGAGCTGATCACGTTGCGCACCTTGATGTCGTAGTAATCGACCGAGAAGTTGAAGTTGCGCGCCCAGCTCGGCTGGCTCAGCACCAGGCCGAAGGAATTGTTGCGCGCCTCTTCCGGCCGCAGCGCCGGGTTGCCGACGTTGCGCTGCTGGATCTGGATCGACTGGCCCTGGCTATTGTTGACGGCCTGGTTGGTCACCGTCATCGCCGCGTACAGCTCGGACAGATTCGGTGCGCGCACATCCTTGGAGCTCACCGCGCGCAGGCGCAGGCCATCGATCGGCGTCTGCCAGGTGCTGCCGACCTTCCAGGCGCGCGCCTTGCCGGCCGTGCTGTACTTCTCTTCGCGGTCAGCGATGTTGAGGTTGGCTTCGCCGAAAGTGGCCGACTTCAGGAACGGCACATTCAGCTCGACATAACCCTCGCGCACGGTGAACGCGCCCTTGCCGTTGTGGTAGTTACCGGCGAACCAGTTGTCGCCGCTGGTGGACAGGGTCGGATCGGCCGGATAGTTGGGGCTGTAAGGCGATTCCAGCGCCACGCCGGCGCCGTAGGGATCGCCATACACGGAGTATTCCTCGCGCCGCCATTCCGCGCCAAACGCGATCGAGATCGGACCGGCCCAGCCCTGCGCCAGTTCACCGTTGATGTTAGCGCTAACAACGTTTTGCGATGAATCCGTGTGCTGCATCGGTCCGTTGCTTGGCGCGATGTAGTTCCAGCCGGCCAGGTTGATCGGCACGTTGCCGAAGATGTTGATCGGCTGGCAGCCGGCGGCGCGGGCGGCGGCACTGCGGCAGACGATCTGGCCGGTGGCCGGATCCTTGATCGCGTCGATGGCGAAGTTGTAGCGCGGATTGAGCGTGATGTCCTGCACGTGGATCACGGTGGTGTTCTCGCCATGCTCGGCGTAGGCGTCGTACGACCATTCCTTGCCGAACAGGTTGAACTTGCCGTCCGCGCCGATCACGCCGCGGCGCTGGGTGCGCATCGGGTGCACGCTGATATTGGCAGGGAATTCGCCGTTCGAGGTGCCCACCGACATCACCCCGCTCGGGTAACCGGACAAACAACCCGCCGCCACCGAGGCCGGCAGATAGGCGTTGTCGCAACGGATCGACAGATTACCCTGCTTGGCCGCGCCTGGATTTGGCGAGAACGCGGACGTGACCTGCGCCCAGTTGCCGGTGACATAGATTTCATTGTCGGCATCCAAATCCCAGGAAATGCGGCTGTAGGCCACCTGACGCTTGAAATTCATCGACAGGTTGGTGCCGGCGCCGACACTGCCGTCGCGGTCGCCGCCGATACAGAAGTTGCCGACGCAGTCCGTGCCGTACTGGAACGGATACGGCGTGCCGCCCGGACCGAACGCCGTGCCCTTCAGCGGGCCGTTGGTGATCAGGCCGTATTTGGCGTACTGGATGTGCTGGGCGTTGATGATGCTCTTGTAGCGCGGCGCACCGGCGGCCTGCATGGCGGGCGTGGATTCCTGCAAGGCCGGATTGGTGTACCAGTCGCGGCCACCGGCGCCCACCTGGCCGAAGCCCGGCGAGTCGATGCCGTTCTGCTTGGTGAATTCGCCGCTGAGGGTGACGTGCAGGCGGTCGTCGGCAAAGCCCCGGCCCCACGCGGCCTGCAGGGTACCGCTCTTGTCGTCGTGGTATTTGGTCTCGCCGCCGGCGACGTTGGCCTTGAAGCCGGTGAATTTCTTGTCGGTGATGAAGTTGACCACGCCGCCGATCGCGTCCGAGCCATACGAGGCCGAGGCGCCGCCGGTCACCACGTCCACGCGCTTGACCAGCAGTTGCGGGAACTGGCTGACGTCGGTCACGCCGGTGACATTGGCGCCCACCACGCGCTGGCCATCCAGCAAGGTCAGGGTACGCAAGGTGCCCAGGCCGCGCAGCGACAGCGAGGACAGGCCCTGAATACCGCTGGAGGTGGAAAAGGTGTTGGTGGTGCGGCCGGTACTGCCCTGCAGCGCCGGCAGTTCGATCAGCGAATCGAAGATGTTCGGCTTGGCCGCCTTGTCGAGATCGGCCGACGACAGGGTGGTGGTCGGCGTTGGTTGGGTGAAGCCGCGCGCGGCGATGCGCGAGCCGGACACCACCACGGTATTCTCGCTGCTGGCCGGCGCGACGGCGCTGTCGGCCGGTTTGGCGGCCTCCGGGGTGGCGGCCGGCGCGTCGGCCTGGGTCGGCTGGGATTGCTGGGCCTGGCCCGGCATGGCCAGCACGGCGCAGGCGCCGGCGACGGCCAGGTGCATCAAACTCCGTTGAAATGGCGATTGCATATAGTCTCCGCTTTTTTTGTGTTCGTTAAGTGGTCTGTGGGTACTGCGTCTTTATCGTGGTCGGTGGGCCTCCTGCTGGTGACGGGTTTATGGTGCGATGGCGACGCTGCGCGTCAACACCAGCGGTGCCTGCTGACCGGCGACGCCGGCTGCCGGCTGCCCCGAGCCGACGCTGAGTTGGTATTGCCCCGGCGTCAGCTGGCGCACGCCATCGCGCGTGACGAAACTCAGGTCGCGCGGCGACAGGCGGAAGCTGATCTGCCGGCGTTCGCCGGCCTTCAGCGTCACGCGCTGGAAGCCGCGCAGCGCCAGGCGCGGTGCGCCTTCCAGCGCGGGGGGCGTCAGATACAGCTGGGCCACTTCATCGCCTTCGCGTGCGCCGGTGTTGCTGATCTCGGTGGTGACGATGACGCCATTTTCCGGCGCGCCGTCCACCGGCGCGACCCGCAGCGGCGCGTAGGCGAAGCTGGTGTAGCTGAGGCCGGCACCGAAGGGGTAGACCGGCGTGCCGGTGTAATAGCGGTAGGTGCGGCCCTTCATGCTGTAGTCGTCGAACGGCGGCAGGTCGGCCAGGCCGCGATAGAAGGTCAGCGGCAGGCGCCCGCCCGGATCGGCGCGGCCGGTCAGCACGTTGGCGATGGCCAGGCCGCCGGACTGACCCGGATACCAGGCCTCCAGGATGGCGGCGGCGTGGTCCTTCGCCCAGGACAGGTCGAGTGCGCTGCCGTTCATCAGCACCACCACCAGCGGTTTGCCCAGCGCCCTGGCGCGCTCCAGCAACTGCCGCTGTTCGGCCGGCAGGTGGAGCGTGGTCTTGTCGCCGCCGGCAAAGCCGTCCACCTTGATGGCCATCTCCTCGCCTTCCAGGTCCGAGGTCAGGCCGACCACGGCGACGATCACATCGGCATCGGCGGCGGCATGGCGCAGGTCGGCGTCGGCATCGCTGGATATGCGTTTCCAGAACAGGCCGGGCACGCCGGTGCTGCCGGTCTCGGCTTCGAAGTGCAGCGGGTAGCGCTGGCCCTGGCGCAGCTGCACGGTGGTCAGCTCCAGCGGTTCGCCCCATTTCGAATAGGCGCTGGCCTCCAGCACCGGCTTGCCGTCCACCTTGAGCGCGCCCTTGACGCCGCTGACGCCCAGCCGGTACGCGCCGGTTTCGGGCACGGTCAGATAGCCATCCCACACCGCCTTGTGATGGTCGGCGACGGCCTTGAATTGCAGGGCTTGCGCTGCCAGCCCCGGTTCGGTGCGCGTCAGCACCGGCTTGCTGTCGTACCGCTCGCCGCTGCGGTTGTAATATGCCACCTGCAGGCCCGGTTTGCCGTCCGGCGTGCGCAGGGCGGAAGCCGGCACCGGATCGCCATCGGTGATCGAGGCGCCGGCTGGCGCCAGCCTGATCTGTGCCGACGGCAGCACACGGCGCAGGCCCTCCAGCACCGAGACCGGCGGCGCCGACTGCGTCGACGAATAATTGCCGCGCAGGACGCGGGTGGCGTCGGCCAGCGGTCCGATCACCGCCAGTTTCAGGCCGGGCTTGAGCGGCAGCACGCCGTCGTTCTTCAACAGCACCAGGCTGCGGGTGGCGGCCTGCAAGGCCAGCGCCTGGTGCGCCGGCGTGCCGATGGCGCTGACCGGCACCGTGTTGGCGGCGCGCTGCGGCAGGCCGGCCAGATCGCCGTTGCGGTAACGCGCCGAGAACAGGCGCACCAGCGCCTGGTCGATGTCGGCCATGGCGATCAGGCCGCGCTGCCAGGCTTCGCGGTAGCGCGCGCCGAGGCCCGGCGTCTCGCTCAGCGTCTTGGTGTTGCACTCGTTATCGGTGCCGGCCTTGAGCGCCACCGTAACGGCGGCGGCCGGATCGCTCGCGTACTTGTGCTGTTCCGAGATATCGGTCACCGCATCGCAGTCGGACACCACATAGCCCTTGAAGCCCCAGGCGCCGCGCAGGTGCTGCTTCATCAGCAGTTCGCTGCCGCAGGCCGGCTGGCCGTTGATGCGGTTGTAGGCGCACATGATGGAACCGGCCTGGCCATCGACGATGGCGGCGCGGAAGGCCGGCAGATAAGTGTCCTCCAGGTCGTGCGCCGAGACGAAGACATCGGCCACGTGGCGGGTCGATTCCGGTCCGCTGTGCACGGCGAAATGCTTGGGGGTGGCGACCACGTCCGGCAGCTCCGGGTTATCGCCCTGGATGCCGCGGATGAAGGCGACCCCGAGCGTCGCCGTCAGGTGGGGATCTTCGCCATAGGTTTCCTGGCCGCGTCCCCAGCGCGGATCGCGGAAGATGTTGATGTTGGGTGACCAGGTATCGAGGCCGGTGCCGATGCGGCCCAGGTGCCCGGTCTCGCGGCCCAGCGTGTGCAGCGCGCGCACCTCGGTGCTGATGGCGGCCGCCACCTGCCGCACCAATGGCGCGTCGAAGCTGGCGGCCAGGCCTATCGGTTCGGGGAAATTGGTGGTGGGCAGCGGCCCCAGCGCACCGTGCAGCGATTCGGTCCACCAGTTGTACGCCGGGATGCCCAGGCGCGGCACGGCCGGCGCCACGTTCAGCAGCTGATCGATTTTTTCGTCCAGCGTCAGCTGTTCAACCAGGGCGCGGGCGCGCGTTTCGGCGTCCGCGCGCGCATCGGCGGCATGACCCGGAGTTGGCCCCGCCAGGCCCAGCCACAGCGCCGACAACACCAGCCCCATCCTGCCGGCCTTGCCTGCCCCCGCACGACCCTGTAAGCGGGCCTTATTTCTTCGCATGTTAGTCTCCATGTTAGCAAAGCAAAAAAATGTTTGCGATAACATCTTTGCCCGGCGCAGGTAAATATAATCTCAACTTGCCAAAAAAACGATAATTTTTTTTACGACACCGATACCGTTATCGGTATCGCTTTACATGGCTGACGCTTGCACGGACTGCTGCGGTGTTTGGGTGCGCTGCGCAAACGCCTCGCCGAAATGGGCGCTCAGGAAGTCGATCAGGCTGCGCACCGCGGGCAGCATGCCGCGTGGGGTGAGGTACAGCAATTCTATCCGGTGCTCGGCCGCATGCCAGTCCGGCAAGACCGGGGATAAATTCCCCTGCTGCAGTGCGGCAAAAACAATCGGCTCCGGCAGCAGCGCAATGCCGATGTGCTGGAGGGCCGCATTCATCTGCAATTGCAGATCGTCCGTGATCAATCGTGGCCGCAGCGGCACACGCGTGGCCCGATGGTCCGGTCCGAACAATTCCCAGTGCACCTCGCCGTGCCGCGCATCGCTCGCCTGACACACGGTCTGTGCACTGAAAAGTTGTGCCGGGCAGGCCGGTCGGCCGGCCCGCGCCAGGTAGTCCGGACTGGCCACCAGGACGCGTCTGGCGCCGCCCAGCGTGCGCACACCATGCCCGGCGGCGGCGCGTCGGCGCACTGCGCCCGCAGGCTGACATCCCAGCCCTCGCGCAGCAAGTCGGGCGGCTTGTCCTCCGCGCGCAACTCGACGCTGACGGCCGGATAACGCAACAGGAAGCGCCCCAGTAGTGGCGCCACCACGCTCTGCGCCATCACCTGCGGACAGCTCAAGCGCACGATGCCGCTGGGCGCCGCGCGCAGTGTTTGCATACTGTCGAAAGCGGCTTGCGCCTTTTCGATCACCGCCAGCGCCTGCTCGTAGAACAGGCGCCCCGCCTCGGTCAGCGCCACGTTCCTGGTGTTGCGCTGTAGCAGCCGCACCTGCATCCCATGCTCCAGCGCCGCCAGCCGGCGGCTGAGTCGCGTCTTGTCCACGCCGCTGGCGCGGGAAGCGGCCGAAAAGCCGCCATGGCGCACCACCTCAACAAAAAAAGTCAGGTCGTTCAAGTCTTGCATGGGTCTCTCTCGATGATCGGTGCATTGCTGCACCAGTCCTTTGCATTGTCCACCACTTATTGTCGCCCGGCCGCGCCAGTATAGTCGTCTCATCACGCGCCACCTGACACTGCTGGCCGTGAGCAGCCACTTTCACGCTTTTAAAGGAGCTCATCATGGGTTACCAACGTCTTACCGCCGACAATGCCGTCGCACTATTTGTCGATCACCAGACCGGCTTGTGCAACGGCGTGCACGACCAGGGCATGCTGGAATTTCTGAACGGGGTCACCGCGCTCGCCGAGCTGGCCCGCAGCTTCGAGCTGCCCACCATCGTGACCACCAGCGCCGCCGACGGGCCGAACGGGCCGGTGCTGCCGGCGCTGGCCAGCCTGCTGCCGCAAGCGCAGGTGATACACCGTCCCGGTGAAATCAACGCCTGGGACAACCAGGAATTCGTCGCGGCGGTCCGGCGCAGCGGCAGAAAGAAGCTGATCGTCGCCGGCGTCTCGACCGATGTGTGCCTGGCCTTTGCCGCGCTCGGCGCCAGGGCCGACGGCTACGAGGTCTACGCCGTCATCGACGCCTCGGGCACGTGGAACCCGCTGGTGCGCGAGGTGGCGCTGGCGCGCATGGTCCAGGCCGGCGTCACGCCCATCACCTGGGTCGCGGTGGGCGCCGAACTGATGGGCGACTGGCGCAGCCCGCACGCGGCCAGCCACGGCGAGATGATGTCCCGCCACTTGCCGTTCCACGGCAACCTGGTCGCCAGCTTCGACGCCGCCCGGGGCGCCGGCTAAGGCGCGGCCGCCGGCCGCTGCGACCAGGCGCGCTCCAGCATGTCGAACAAGGTGCGCGCGGCCGGCGCCATGCTGTGGTTGCGCTTGCTGATCAGCCCCAGCGTGCGGTGGATCTCCGGCTGCACCAGCGGCACGCCAATCACGGCCTCGTGCGCTCCCGCGCGGACCGACAGGCCCGGCACCGCCGCCACGCCCATCCCGGCCTCGACCAGCGCCAGCACGCCGGCCACGTGATTGACCTCGCAAAAGATCAGCGGATGCTTCTCGACGCCGGCCAGCGCGGCGTCGATCACGCTGCGGTTACCGCTCGATTTCGCCACCGAAATGTAGCGTTCGCCCACCGTCTCCTTCCAGCTCAGCTTCTTGCGGCGCGCCAGGCGGTGCTCGCGCCGCATGGCCAGCACGTAACGCTCGACATAGATCGGCTCGAACACGATTTCCGCATCCTCGGCGCCGCTGAAATTGATGCCGAAATCCGCCTCGCCCGCCAGCACCAGGTTGAGCACGTCCTGCGCGCTCTCGTCGTGGATACGCACGCGGATGCGCGGAAAGCGCTCGCTGAAGCGCTTCAGCACCTCGGGCAGGAAGTGCTGGACGGCGGACGGCACGCAGGCCAGCGTGACCGTCCCCGTGCGGTGCGCTGCCAGGTCGGCCACGCCCAGCACCGCGTCTTCCAGCCCATCGAGCGCGGTGCGCACATTCAGCAGAAAAGTCTGCCCGACATTGGTCAGCTGAACGCGGCGGGTGGTGCGCTCGAACAGCTTCACGCCCAGGCCCTCCTCCAGTTTCTCGATCCGCCGGCTGAGCGCGGACTGCGACAGGAACAGGTCGGCGGCGGCCTGGCGGAAGCTGGCCCGTTCGGCCACGGCGACAAAGGCGTGCAGGTCGTGCAAATCGTAATTGATGCGCATGGTGCATTAATCCGCTTAAAAATTGCGATTATCAAATTATGCCATTTGGCGCACCATGCAGCCATCGCATATCAGCCTCGCCAAGAAGGCACGCCATCAAGGAGACACCCCGTGCGCCATTCCTGCACTTTCGCCGCCCTGCTCGTCGCCAGCGGCGCCTGCCCGGCCCAGACCGACATGAACCTGTACGGCATCGTCGATCTCGGCCTGCGCGGCACCAGCGGGCTGGGCGCCAACAACGCGCCCACCGCCTCCGGCCACACCGAGGCCGTCAGCAGCGGCATCAACCAGACCAGCCGCTGGGGCCTGCGCGGCCGTGAAGACCTCGGCGGCCAGTGGGCGGCGCTGCTGCGCCTGGAAGGCGGCATCAATGCCGACACCGGCGCCACCGCCAAGAGCGACCGCCTGTTCGACCGCCTGGCCTGGGTCGGCCTGGAAACGCCGTACGGCACCCTGGCCGCCGGGCGCCAGACCAACCTCCTGTCCGACGCCCTGATCACGGTCGATCCGCTGGCCAAACGCGACGCCAGCTTCAACCCCAACGTCAATATCGCTGGTCTGAGCAACACGGCGTTCGGCACCCACGCCTTCGGCCGACAGTACGGCCCGAGCGGCTACGCCGACAATTTCTACCGGCTGGACAACACGCTCAAGTACACGCTCAACAGCGGTCCATGGCTGGCACGCGCGGCCTGGTCGTTCGGCGAGGTGCCCGGTGACGGCCGCGCCGCCTCCAGCCACGGCGCGGCGCTGTCCTACCAGCAGCCGGACTGGGTGGTGTCGGGCGCCGCCTCGCAATTCCGCAGCCGCGACAACCTGCCGCTGGACGCCTGGACGCTGGGGGCCGCCTGGCGCCTCGGCGGCTGGCAATTCAAGGCCAACACGGCGCGCAACCACGCCGACACGGGGCCGCGCCAGACGGTGCGGCAGCGCGTGCTGTCGGCCGGCGTCAGCCGCCAGGCCGGCCGCGACCTGCTGGTCACCACCGCCTGGTACCGCGTGCGGCGCGAGGCCAGCGGCTGGCGCGACGACGGTTTCGACCGCGCCTTCCTGTTTATCGAAAAAACCCTGGCGCCGCGCACCACCGCTTATGTCGAAGCCGATTACACGCTGTGGCGCGGCGACGCCGCCGGCCTGACCGCGACCCTGCCCAACGACCGCCACGGCGCCGGCCTGACGCTCGGACTCATGAAGAAGTTTTAACGCAAGAAAGGATGCCCATGCGACCCCACCATTTCAACCGCCGCGCGCTGGCCGCCCTGGCCGCCCTGGCGCTGGCCGCCACGGCCCAGGCCGGCGATCTGCGCATCGTCAGCTCGGGCGGCTTCGCCCAGGCCTACAAGGAACTGGCGCCCGCCTATGAACGCGGCAGCGGCGACCAGCTGCAGTCGGCCTGGGGGCCATCGATGGGCGCCACCGCCAACGCCATCCCGGCGCGCCTGGCGCGCGGCGAGGCCATCGACGTCGTCATCATGGTCGGTGAGGCGCTGGACCAGCTGATGGCCGAGGGCAAGCTGGAGCCGGGCAGCAAGGTGGTGCTGGCCAATTCACCGATCGCCTGCGCGGTGCGCCACGGCGCCCCCAAGCCCGACATCGGCAGCGTCGACGGCCTGCGCCAGGCCCTGCTGAGCGCGCCGCGCGTGGCGTATTCCGACAGCGCCAGCGGCGTCTACATCCAGCAGGAATTGCTGGACAAGCTGGGCATCCGCCAGCAAATGCAGGGCAAGGCCGCGCAGATTCCCGCCACCCCGGTCGGCGAAATCATCGCCCACGGCGAGGCGGACTTTGGCTGCCAGCAGCAAAGCGAACTGCAACCGGTGGCCGGGATCGACATTGTCGGCCTGCTGCCGGAGGCCGTGCAGCGCCGTACCCTGTTCGCCGGCGCGCTGGTGCGCGGCGCCGAGCACGCGGCGTCCGGCCGCGCGCTGCTGCGGTTTCTCGCCGCCCCCGCCAACGCCGCCACCATCCGGGCCACCGGCCTGGAACCGGTGACGGCTCCCCACTAACCCTCCGGAGTATCCATCATGAGCTTACCTTCCACCGTCGGCGCGGTCCCCGCGGCGCCGCCCGCCGCCGCGCCAGCGCGCCCCGCTTCCAGGCTCGGCAGCGTGATCCGCGTGACCAGCGGCAATTTCATCGAAATGTATGATTTCTTCCTGTTCGGCTTCTACGCCAGCCAGATCGCGGCCGCGTTCTTCCCGGCCACCAGCGAATACGCGGCGCTGATGATGACCTTCGCCACCTTTGGCGCCGGCTTTTTCATGCGCCCGCTGGGGGCGATCCTGCTGGGCAGCTATATCGACCGCATCGGCCGTCGCAAGGGCCTGGTGCTGACGCTGGCCATCATGGCGTCCGGCACCGCGCTGATCGCCTTCGTGCCCGGCTATGCCAGCATCGGCCTGCTGGCGCCGCTGCTGGTGCTGCTCGGCCGCCTGCTGCAGGGCTTTTCGGCCGGCGTGGAACTGGGCGGCGTGTCGGTCTACCTGTCGGAAATGGCGACGCCGGGCCGCAAAGGCTTCTATGTCAGCTGGCAGTCGGCCAGCCAGCAGGTCGCCGTGATTTTTTCCGCCGCGCTGGGCTATGCGCTCAACCAGCTCATGCCCAAGGAGGTGATCGCCGACTGGGGCTGGCGGATTCCGTTCTTCATCGGTTGCTCGATCATCCCGGTGGTGTTCTACATCCGCCGCTCGCTGCAGGAGACGCAGGCGTATCTGGCGCAGAAAAGCCATCCGACCTTCGGCCAGATGATGCGCACCATCGCCCGCAACTGGCCGCTGGTGACGGTGGGAGCGATGCTGGTGGTGATGACCACGGTGGCGTTTTACATGATCACCGTGTACACGCCGACCTTCGGCAAGAGCGTGCTCAAGCTGAGCACCGAGGACAGCCTGCTGGTCACGCTGTGCGTCGGCGTGTCGAACTTCATCTGGCTGCCCGTGATGGGCGCGCTGTCGGACCGCATCGGCCGCTGGCCGGTGATGGCGGTGTGCTCGGCGCTGACCGTGCTCACCGCGTACCCGGCGCTGTCGTGGCTGGTCGCCCATCCCAGCTTCGGCAACATGGTGCTGGTGGAACTGTGGCTGTCGTTCCTGTACGGCAGCTACAACGGCGCCACCATCGTCGCCCTGACCGAGATCATCCCGGTGCAGGTGCGCACCACCGGCTTTTCGCTGGCCTACAGCCTGGCGACCGCGCTGTTCGGCGGCCTGACGCCGCTGCTGTCGACCTGGCTGATCGAATTCAGCGGCGACCGCGCCGCGCCCGGCTACTGGATGGCCTTCGCGGGCGCGGTCAGCCTGGTGGCGACCTTCCTGGTCTACCGCGGCATCGTCAAGGAACGACGCGCCGCGTGAGCGCTCAGAACTTGTAGCGGGCGCCGATCATGTAACGCGGTCCGGCCTGCGTCACATTCAGGGTCGATGCCGCCGTGCGTCCATGCTGACGCTGGGTGGCGTCGTTGAGGTTGATCGCCTCCAGCTGGAAGCTCAGGTTCTGGTTGTAGTTGTAGCCGACGCTGACGTCGACCTGGCCGTAGGCGTCGGTGTACACCGGCGCCGCGCGGCCATTGCCATCGACCGTGGCGGCCAGGAACTCGTCGCGCCAGTTGTACGCCACCCGCACCGACCAGG
Source organism: Duganella callida (assembly GCF_004614165.1). GTDB lineage: Bacteria > Pseudomonadota > Gammaproteobacteria > Burkholderiales > Burkholderiaceae_D > Rugamonas > Rugamonas callida. The sequence continues at coordinate 18,450 of NZ_SPVG01000227.1, forward strand.
CCTTGTTCTCGAAGATGCCCACCACGTTGGCCGAATTGCTCAGCCCCAGGATCGCGAACTGGTCGTTGACGTCGGCGTTGTTGTACTTCAGCGGCGAGTGCACGTAGGTGTAGTTGGCCTGCACGCCGAAGCCGCTCTGGCCGAACATGTGCTGCACGTTCACCTCGGCGCCGCTGACGCTGGCCGACTTCTGGTTGGCGTAGGTGGTGGTCTGGAAGTTCAGCAGCGGGTCGGTCGGCAGGCCGGTGATGGTGCCGTCCAACATGCCGTCGCCCTTCACGCCGGTCTTCTTGACGCCGGGCTGACCATCGAAGTTGGCCAGGATGTAGTTGCGGATGCAGTTGGTGTCGGCCGCGGTGCAGCCATGCGCCAGCGCCTCCTTGTAATACGCGCCGCCGACCGGCGTATGCAGGTCGTACAGGGTCTGCGAGATCAGGGTCTGGCCGGCGTAGTTGTCCAGGTTCTTGTGGAACAGCGCCAGCGACAGCACGCTCTGCTTGTCGTAATACCATTCCCACGACAGGTCGAGGTTCTTGGACTTGACCGGTTTCAGCGCCGGATTGCCGACCGAGGCGGTGCCGCCGGTGAACACGTTGGCGATGGTGCCCAGCGTCAGGCCGCCCTGCAACTGGTCATAGCGCGCGCGGCCGATGGTGATGCCGGCGCTGGCGCGCAGCTTCATGTCGCTGCGGATGTCGGCGTCCAGATTGATGGCCGGCAGCACATTGGTGTAGGACGCATCGGTGCTGCTGAAGGCCTGGCCGCCGAAGGTGATCGGCAGCTCGTTCTGTGCCACCCACACCACGGCGTTGCCCGGCAATACCTGCGCGCGCGAACTGATCCGGGTGCGCTCGACCCGCAGCCCGACCGACGAATGGAACGGCAGCGCGGTGTCCCAGTCGGTGTCGAACGCCAGATAGCCGGAACTGGTCTTTTCCACCAGCGTGCGGTCGGTGTCCGCGCTGGCGAAGTTGGGCAGATAGGCGGCCTGGTTGCCGACCGCGTTGGCGGTCACCTGGCGCACCTTGGCGAAGTCGAAGGTGTACAGTGTGCCGAACAGGTCCGGCGAGTTGGCGCCTTCCAGCTTGTTGAAATAGGTCGACAGGGTGTTGGCCTGGAACAGGCTGGCCGGATAGTCCGAGGCCTTGGTGGCGCCGCCCCAGGTGTTGTTCTGCACGTTCGAATAGGTCGAGCGGTTGGAGGTATCGGTGTAGCCGACGCCGAAGTTCAGGTTGGACGCTTCCATCACCTGCAGCGTGCCCTTGGCCTGCGCCTGCTTGATCACGGATTTCTCGTAGCTGTTGTGGAACCAGGAGCCGGCGGCCTGGATCGGCGCGTTGACCAGGTCGGCCGGACGCATGCTCAGGATCGGCAGCTCGTGGGTCAGGTCCAGCTTGACCGGTCCGCGGCTGAAGCTGGCGTTGGACAGCGCGTTCTCGCTGCCGAACGGGCTGTCGGCGCCCGACTCGGCGGTCGAATGGTGGGCGTCGAACTCCAGCTTCAGGCCGGCACGCGGTTTCCAGGCGGCGTTGAAGCCCAGCGACTGGTTCTTGGTCTTGGTGGCGAAGTCGCTGCCCACCACCGAAATATCCTGCGGCGTCGGGTACACCTCCGCGTAGGTCAGCGGGCTGACCACGTGACCGCTGGGCCAGGTGCTGGTCGAGGTCGGGGTCTGGGCGAACCACACGCTCAGCTCGTTGCGCTTGGTCTGGATCTTGTTTTCCGAATAGGTGTAATCGAGCGTGGTGGTCAGTTCCTTGACCGGACGGAACTGGAAGGTCAGCTGGCCGTTGGTGCGCTGCCGCTGGACGGCGGCCACGTTGTAATTCATGTTTTGCGGGATCGAGTACAGCGCGTCCTGGGCCGGGCGGTTGGTGATGTTCTGCGCGCCCGGCTGTCCCGGTTGCGGCAAGGTCTGGCCGTCGATCACGGCCGAACCGAGATAGGGCCCCTGATAGCCGTTGAACAGGCCGGCGCGGTTGAAGCCGGAATCGCGCTTCTGGTAGCTGGCGCTCAGCGCCACGCCGAAGCGGCCGTCGGCGCTGGTGTTCGAATAGATGCCCGACACTTCGGGGGTCACGCTTTTTCCCTTCATCGACTCCGGCACGTGGTCGTTGGAGGTGTCCTTGACCGCCTTCACCCCGACGCTGGAATGCAGGCCCGGATTGTCGAACGGCCGCCCGGTGATCACATTGATGGTGGCGCCGATGCCGCCGGTGGGGCTGTCGGCGCGGCCGGTCTTGTAGACCTGCAGCTGCGAGATCGCTTCCGACGCCAGGTTGGAGAAGTCGAACGAGCGGCCGGACAGGTCGCTCAGATCGGTGGTCGGCATCTGGCGGCCGTTCAGCAGCACCAGGTTGAAGTCCGGCCCCAGGCCGCGCACGGTGACCTTCTGGCCCTCGCCGTTGCTGCGGTCGATCGAGACGCCGGAAATGCGCTGCAGCGATTCGGCCAGGTTGGTGTCAGGGAATTTGCCCATGTCTTCGGCCACGATGCCGTCAACGATGCCGTCGGCGTTGCGCTTCATGTTCAGGGTGGACTGCATACTGGCCCGTATCCCTGTCACGATCACTTGCGGGGCGTCGCTGGCGCCGGCGCTCTGGCCGTCGGCGGCCGCCTGCTGGGCCTGGACCGGAACGGCCAGCGCGCTGCAGGCGCCGGCTACGGCCAGGTACATCAAACTACGCTGAAATGGTGTTTGCATAAAGTCTCCGTGTTTTTTATATTGACTGGCATCGGACCGGTACAACGGTTGATCTCGGGTCGGTCACCTCCCTGATCAATGCGCCGCGGCGGGACGCAGGTAGCCATGCATGCCCAGCCAGCGCGTATAGCTGTCGAACCAGCCGGTGCTGGTGGTGGTCTTCGGATACATGCCGAAGCCGTGGCCGCCCTGCTCGAACAAATGGAACTCCACCGGCCGCTTGGCGCCGCGCCAGCTGTCGATCAGGCCGTAACCGGCGTTGCCGAAAAAGGGATCGTCGGCCGCCAGGGCGATGAACAGCGGCGGCGCATCGGCCGGCACCGTCACCGCCGCCAGCGGGCCGTAGATGTTGCCGATGAAAGCCGGCCTGGCATCCTGCCCATGCAGCGCGGTGGCCATGGTCAGCATGGCGCCGGCCGAGAAGCCCAGCATGCCGATGCGGTCCGGATCGACATGCCATTCGCGCGCGCGGGCGCGCACCAGCGCGAATGCGGCGCGGGCATCGGCAATCTGCGGCGCGTAAGCGCTGGCCGGGTCCTGCGGCGCCGGCGGGCGCTTGGCGGTGGCCGAGAACATCTCCGCCATCGCGCGTTCGAATCCGGGCATGTCGGCCGGCGTCTGATTCAGGCGGTATTTGAGCACGAAGGCCGCCACGCCCTTGTCGGCCAGCGCCTGGGCCACCTGCCAGCCCTCGTTTTCCATCGACAGCGTGCGGAAGCCGCCGCCCGGCGCCACGATCACCGCGGCGCCGCTGCCCTTGCCCGCCGCCGGCAGGAATGGCGTCAACGTCGCCAACGTGACGTTGCGCGCGAACACGCTGTTGTACTGGCGGTGCCAGGATTCCTGGTTGGCGGCGTCCGGCAGGGGTCCGGTATTCAAGCTGATCGCGGTCGGTTGCGCCGGGGTGGCGATCGGGGTCATCTTGTCGTTTTGTGCAGCGGCCGGCGCACTCAGTGCGCACGCCAGCGCCAGCGACAGCAAAGCTAGTCGTGCATGGTTCATGTTGTCTCCTGTTATTGTTCCAACGGTGGCGGCCAACTACGGATGTTAGCCACCATGTTAGCGGCGCTAAAAATGTTTGCGATAACATTCTTGCCCGATGCGTGGAATCTAACCCTCAAATTAGCAAGAAGCCAATTACTTTTTTGTGCGGATCAATATCGAAAATGACATCCGTCGGCGGCCGCGACGGGGCGACGTGCGCGACTGCGGCGGATTTTTGCGAGGGCTTAGCGGGGCGGGATGGCGAAGGGCAGCCGGCCCTCTTGCTCACAGCGCCGGGCGCTCTGCCCGGCCTGCTCGAATGCCGAGCACAGGCGGTTACCCTGCGGGTCTTCCAGACTGGGGTGAATCCGCAACAGATAGCTGCCGGCACGCCACGCGCGCGCGGGTGTGAAGCGCCATGCGCGCTCGCCCGCCGTCAGTGTGGCGAGGCCGGGGACGCGTCCGCCGTCCGGCCCTTGCAAGGCGAGCTGCGCGGCAGCGGCGCCATCCCT
>NZ_SPVG01000071.1 GCF_004614165.1 Duganella callida
TCATCAGCACAGAAGCGAGATTATGAAGCATTTCGTTTGTCTCGTCAACCCCTCGTTTTTCGCTACATCGTTTTGTTGTCGACGCTGCGTTTCGCGAGGGACAGAACTATACCAAGGGCCACGCCCGCTGGCAAGGGTAAAATATCGGATTCTTCGATTCGGACCCTGGCCCATGATCACCCCTGTACAGAATGCCGCGCTCGCAGCCCAGCTCGATAACGCTATTAATAACAAAACGAAGCCGCTGGGCAGCCTGGGCGCGCTCGAAGCACTGGCCAGACAAATCGGTCTGATCCAAAACACCCGCCGCATCAAGATAGAACAGCCCGCCATTCTGGTATTTGCCGCCGACCATGGCGTGGTAGCGGAAGGCGTTTCGGCCTACCCGCAGGACGTCACCTGGCAGATGGTGGAGAATTTTTTGGCAGGCGGCGCCGCTATCAATGTGTTCGCCGCACAGAACAACTGCGCGCTGCGCGTGATCGACGCGGGCGTCAATCACGACTTCGGGCCGCGCGATGGCCTGACCGACCGCAAGCTGGCGCACGGCACCCATAACTTCGCCCACGAACCAGCCATGAGCCGCGACCTGTGCGAAACCGTGCTGGCCGCCGGCATGGCGCTGGTGGCGGAACATCCCGGCAACGTGATCGGCTTCGGCGAAATGGGCATCGGTAACACCACCGCCGCCGCCGCGCTGATGCACAAGCTGACCGGCATCCCCGTCGCGCAATGCGTGGGCGCCGGCACTGGCCTGTCGGCGCAAGGCATCCTGCGCAAGCAGCACGTGATCGAAGCGGCCGTCGCCAGACACGTCGGCGTGACCGACCCGCTGGACGTGCTGGCCACCTTCGGCGGTCTGGAAATCGCCATGATGGCAGGTGCCATGCTGAAGGCGGCCGAGTTACGCAAGCTGCTGCTGATCGACGGCTTTATCGTCACCAGCGCACTGCTGGTTGCCGCGCGCATGCAGCCCGCCATTCTCGATTACTGTGTGTTCGCCCACTGCTCCGATGAGAGCGGCCATCAACAGATGCTGGATGCGCTGGGCGCCAGACCGCTGCTGAACCTGGGCCTGCGCCTGGGCGAAGGCACCGGCTGTGCGCTGGCGCTGCCGCTGCTGCACGCCGCCGTCAACTTCCTGAACCAGATGGCCACCTTCGAATCGGCCCAGGTCAGCGAGAAGTCCGAGTAAGCGCCGTGCATCAGGTACGCCTGTTCTTCACCGCGCTGCAGTTCTTTACCCGCCTGCCGATTCCGGGCTGGGTGGGATTCGATCCCGCGTGGCTGAACCAGGCCGCGCGCTACTTTCCGCTGGTCGGCGTAGTCGTGGCGCTGATTACCGGCGCCAGCTACGCGTTGGCCGCCTGGTTCCTGCCAGAGGCGGCGGCGGCGGTGATCTCCACCGCCGTCGGCATCTACATCACCGGCGCCTTCCACGAAGACGGCTTTGCCGACATGTGCGACGGTTTCGGTGGCGGCATGACGCAGGCCCGCATCCTGGAAATCATGAAGGATTCGCGCATCGGCGCATATGGCGCCATCGGCATGGTCTGCATGCTGGCGCTGAAACTGACCACGCTGTCGATGCTGCCGCCGCTGGCCGCCATCGGCGCGCTGCTGACCGCCCATCCGCTGTCACGGCTGATGGCGACCACGCTGATCTGGCGCCTCGACTACGCCCGCGCCGAAGGCAAGGCCAAACCGCTCGCGCAGCAGATCAACACCTCGGAATTCCTCATCGCCGCGTTCACCGCGATGCTGCCCGCGCTGCTGGTCGCCTGGCTGCATTGGCTGCCTTCCCATGCACTGGTCTATGGTGTGATCGCCATGGCCACCGCCACGCTGTGGCTGGCGCGCCTGTTCGTGCGCCGCATCGGCGGCTACACGGGCGACTGCCTGGGCGCCGTGCAGCAGGTGACGGAAGTGCTGCTCTACGTGGCGGTGTTGGCCAGCTTCCAGCACGGTGCGCTGTCGGCATGGAGCTGATACTGGTGCGCCACCCGCAGCCGCTGGTCGCGCCGGGCGTGTGCTACGGCCGCACCGATCTCGCCGTCGCACCGGAGCTGCTGCAACAGACCGGTGCCGCACTGCGTGCCATGCTGCCCGCCGATGCGCCACTCTACTCCAGCCCTCTGCGCCGCTGCGCCGAACTGGCCACGCTTCTGTCGCCGCGGCCGCGCCACGACGCCCGTCTGGCCGAAATCGACTTCGGCGCCTGGGAAATGCGACCATGGGATGACATCCCGCGCGCCGACATCGACGCCTGGGCCGCCGACATGGTCCACTACCGTCCCGGCGGCGGCGAAAGCGTGTTGCGGATGGCCGAGCGCATCGCCTCCTTTTACAACGACCTTCAGCGCCAGCCCGACGAGGGCGGCCAGATCGTGGTGATCTGCCACGCGGGCGCGATGCGGCTGCTAAGCGCCTGCCATGCCGGCCTGGCGCCTGCGGAGATGGCCCGGCAGGCCGCGCAAACCGCCCATCAAATCCCTTATGGGGCGACGCTGATCCTGCACGCCCGCAGCTGAAACCCGTATAATGTGCGGGTTTTGGTGCTCGCGCGTCCGCTCGGATGCGCAGTTAAACGGGAAACACGAAGCCTGATTCAAGGCCAGCGTGTGCTGCCCCCGCAACGGTAAGCAAGTGTCGCCGCAGTACGCGACAAGCCGCCTCTGACAACCACTGTGCTCCGGCATGGGAAGGTAAGGCGGTCCAACTTGCCAGCCCGGATACCGGCCAGACCAGGTGGAAGCGGGCGCGCCCCGCTTCTGTTCACAATTGGCCTACGGGGACGTCGGCCGGTTGCTATTAACAGAAATAACATCATGACCCTTCGTATCTCCCGTCCCGCGGCGCTGTCGTCGCTGGCTCTGGCCATGGCTGCCGTCCATGCGCACGCCGAACCGGCCGACACCATCGTCGTCACCGCCACCCGCACGCCGCAAGCGCTGGCCAACGTCATCAGCGACACCATCTCCATCAGCAGCGAGCAGATCGCCGAATCCGGCGCCGGCTCCATCGTCGACCTGCTGCAGCGCCAGCGCGGCATCGAGATCGCCCGCAACGGCGGCGCCGGCACTTCATCCAGCGTCTACATCCGCGGCGCCAACAGCAACCAGAACATCGTGCTGGTGGACGGTGTGCGCATCGGCTCCTCGACCACCGGCGCCGCCAACTGGAGCGCGATTCCGCTGACCGCCATCGACCATATCGAAATCGTCTACGGCCCGCTGAGCTCCCTGTACGGCGCCGACGCCATCGGCGGCGTGATCCAGATCTTCACCAAGAAGGGCAAGGGCGCGCCGGCTGTGACGGGCTTTGTGGGGTACGGCAGCGACAAGACCCGCGAAGGCGACGCCACCCTGTCCGGCGCCACCGGCGGTGAGCACAGCTTCAGCTATGCCATCAGCGCCGGCAAGGAAAAATCGGACGGCTTCTCGGCCACCCGCCCGGGGGCATCCGGTTACAACGCCGACCGGGATGGCTATGACAAGGAAAACGTCTCAGGACAATTCAGCCTGCAGCTGGCGCACGGCTACGAAGCCGGTGCGCTGTTCTTGCACAGCAAACTGGAATCGCAGTACGACAACGGCGCCTCGGCCTACGACGTGCGCAGCAAGGCCCTGTTCGAGACCGCAGCGGTCTACGGCAAGGCGCAATTTGTCGCCAACGTCGACACGCTGCTGCAGTATGCGGAGAGCAAGGACAATGGCGAGAACTGGAGCAAAGCCAGTGCTGACGGTTACTCGCGCATCAACACCAAGCAGCAGGACATCACGCTGCAAAACGACATCCGCATTGGCGAAGATGTGCTGCAAGTGCTGTACGATCACCGCAAGGAAGAAGTGGACACCAACGGCTCGCGTGACCTGAACCGCGACCGCACGACCAACTCCTGGGCCGCCTCGTACAACGCGCGCCGCGGCGCCAACCTGCTGAACGCCTCGATCCGCCGTGACAACTCGGTGTACGGCTCGAAGAACACCGGCTCCCTCGGCTACGGCTACGACTTCACCAAACAGTTGCGCGCCACCGCCAGCTACGGCAGTAGCTTCCGCGCACCGACCTACAACGAGTTGTACTTCGCCGGCTACGGCAACCCGGCCAACAAGCCGGAAGAAGGCAAAAACGCCGAAGTCGGCATCCGCTGGGATGACGGCGTCAACGCCCTGAGCGCCAACTACTACCACAACCGCCTGAGCAACCTGCTGGTCAACACCACGCCATGTCCTTACTCGGGCTATGCCTCCAGTTGCGTCTACAACGTCAACAAGGCGACGCTGGAGGGCGTGACCATCGCCGGCGCGACCAAGCTGGCGGGTGTCAACCTCAACGCCAGCATCGACCTTCAGGACCCGAAAGACGACAGCACCGGCAAACGCCTGGCCCGTCGCTCCAGGAAGCATGGCAACTTGGGCGCCGACTACAGTTTCGGCCCCCTCAAGCTGGGCGCGGAACTGGACGTCTCGGGTGACCGCTACGATGATGCCGCCAACAAGAACCGCCTGGGTGGCTATGGCCTGGTGAACCTGTTTGCCACCTATGCCTTCACCAAGGACTGGTCGGCGCTGGTCCGCTGGAACAACATCGCGGACAAACAGTACGACCTGGCGCGCTTCTACGCCACGCCGGGCTCCAAGGTGTTCGCCGGCATCCGTTACGGCTACAAATAATGGTGTAACCTGCCGGGGATAACCTCCCTGGCAGTTTTAATTCGAAAGTAGTGCATGCATTCTTTCTCCCGCAATCTGCGACGTCGCGCGTCCCTCACTCTGGGTGGCCTGCTGTTGTTCGCGTTTGCCAGCCTGATTTTTTCGGGCATGACCGGTTCGGTCCAGATTCCCCTTTCCGATATCCCCGCAGCGCTCAATGAGCTGCTGCACGGCCAGCAATCGACCCTGGCCGCCACTTTGCTCGATTTGCGCGTCAGCCGCGCGGTCGCCGCTTTCGTCACCGGCGCCGCGCTGTCGCTCGCTGGCGTGATGATGCAGGCCCTGCTGCGCAATCCGCTGGCCGACCCTTATGTGTTGGGCGTTTCCGCCGGCGCCTCGGTAGGCGCCCTGGCCGCGCTGATGTTCATGTGCGCCGCCTGGATGGTAGACGCCGCGGCCTTCGGCGGCGCCGTCGCCGTCGCCATGATGCTGTACGCGCTGGCGCGACGCGACCTGCGCAGCGGCACCGCAGCCGAAGGCGGTACCGCCCAGCTGCTGCTGACCGGCGCCATCCTGTCCTCCGGCTGCATGGCGCTGGTGACGCTGATGCTGTCGATCGCGCCCGAAAGCCGCCTGCGCAGCATGGTGTTCTGGATGATCGGCGACCTGTCCGGCACCCAGATGCGCTGGATGCCTTGGGTGGTGCTGATCGCCTCCATGCTGTACGCGCTGCGCAGCGCACGCGCCATGAATGTGATGGCCCTGCATGCGGAAGCCGCCGCCACGCTGGGCATCAACGTCGGCGCTTTGCGCAAGGGCCTGTTCTTCGTCTCGGGCTTGCTGACCGCCAGCGCCGTCACCAGCGCGGGGTCGATCGGCTTCGTCGGCCTGATCGTGCCGCACGCCTGCCGCTTCGCGGTCGGTCCCGACCACCGCATCCTGATCCCCGCCGCCACCATCGGCGGCGGCACTTTCCTGCTGCTGGCCGACACCCTGGCCCGCACCGCGCTGGCGCCGCAGCAGCTGCCGGTCGGCGTGGTCACGGCGCTGATCGGCGCGCCGGTATTCCTGTACCAACTCCACCGTCTGCGCAAATGATGATCAGCACCCACCATTTATCATTGACGGCCGGCCAGCGCCAGCTGGTGACGGACCTGAACTGGCAGGTGCGCGAAGGCGAATGCTGGAGCATCATCGGCCGCAACGGCGCCGGCAAGAGCACCCTGATGCGCACCATGGCCGGACTGCGCGCCGCCGATGACGGCCACGTGGCCCTGAGCGGGAGGCCACTGGCCGACTGGCCGCTGGACGAACTGGCGCGCCAGCGCGCCTTCCTGGCGCAAAGCCGCAGTGACGCCTTTGCCTACAGCGTGATCGAAACCGTGCTGTCGGCGCGCCATCCCTACCACGGCAACCGCTACTGGGAAGACAGCGACGATCACGCCATCGCCCTCAAGTCGCTGCAAGCGATGGAAGTGGCCGACCTGGCGGCGCGCGATGTGCGCACCCTGTCCGGCGGCGAGCGTCAGCGCGTGGCCATCGCCGCCATGCTGGCGCAGGACACGCCGCTGCTGCTGCTCGATGAGCCCGCCAACGCGCTGGACCTGGCGCATCAGGTCAGCGTGATGAGCATCCTGGCTCGCCTGTGCCGTGAGCAGAACAAGACCGCTGTCATGATCGGTCACGACCTGACGCTGGCGCACAGCGTCTCCACCCACGCGCTGCTGTTGAAAGGCGATGGCCGCTGGCTGGCTGGCGCCAAGGCGGAAGTCATGCGGGCCGACCTGCTCAGCGATTATCTTGGCCATCCGATCGAAATTCTGCAGCACGGCCAGCGCAGCATCTTTATACCGAAAGAAGAGTCCATAGCATGAGCGACGACATCAACCAACGCCACCGCGCCCGCATGGAGCGCAAGAAGGCCATCATCGACGCCAAGATCGCCGCCGCCGACAAGGAGATCGGCATCATCATCGTCAACACCGGCAACGGCAAGGGCAAGAGCTCCAGCGGCTTCGGCATGGCGATCCGCGCCATGGGCCACGGCATGAAGGTCGGCGTGGTCCAGTTCATCAAGGGCGCGATGCAGACCGGCGAAGAAAAATTCCTGCGCCGATTCCCTGAAGAGATCAGCTTCCACGCCATGGGCGAAGGCTACACCTGGGAGACGCAAAACCGCGAACGTGACATCGAAAAGGCGCAGCTGGCGTGGGAACAGGCGAAGCGCTTCCTGGCCGATCCCGCCATTGGTCTGGTGGTATTCGATGAACTGAACATCGCCCTCAAATACCGTTACCTCGACGTTGAGGTAGTGATCAACGATCTGCTGGCGCGGCCGTCCATGCAGCACGTGGTGATTACCGGCCGTGGCGCGCCGCCGGAGCTGATCGAGATCGCCGACACCGTCACCGAGATGAACGTGGTCAAACATGCTTTCAAGGCCGGCATCGCCGCGCAGGCGGGCACCGAATGGTAAAGGCGCTCCTGGTGGCGGCCGTGTCCTCGGGACAGGGCAAGACCACGGTGACGGCGGCGCTGGCGCGCAAACTGGTCAGGCTGGGCCGGCGCGTGCGCGTGTTCAAGTGCGGCCCGGACTTCATCGATCCCATGCTGCTGGAACGCGCCAGCGGCGCGCCGGTGCGCTCGCTCGACCTGTGGATGGTCGGGAAGGAGCTGTGCGCGCAGCAGTTGGCGCAGGCCGCCGCGGAAGCGGATGTGATCCTGATCGAAGGCGTCATGGGCCTGTACGACGGCACGCCGTCTTCGGCCGACCTGGCGCGAGAATTCGGCGTGCCGGTGATGGCGGTGATCGATGCGGGCGCCATGGCGCAAACCGCCGGCGCGCTGGTGCACGGCCTGCGCGATTACGGCCCGGTGGAGATGGCCGGGGTCATCGCCAACCGCGTCGCCAGCGAAGGTCATGCCAAGATGGTCGCAACTTCGCTGCGCGATATTCCCCTGTTCGCCACCCTGCCCAAGCAGGCCAGGTCGCTGCCGGAGCGACACCTGGGACTGGTGCTGCCGGGTGAAGTCAACGGAATCGATCAACTGCTCGACAACCTGGCCGACCAGCTGGTGTTCGATGAGGCGGCGTGGGACCGCCTGCCCCCGGTGGACCTGGCGATGCCGGCATCAGCCGCGGCGCAGCCCGCGCTGCTGGCCGGGAAAACCATCGCCATCGCGCGCGACCCGGCGTTCATGTTCCTGTATCCCGCCAACCTGGACACCCTGCGCGCAATGGGCGCCACGCTGAAATTCTTCTCGCCGCTGGCCGACCAGCCCGTGCCAACGGAAGCCGATGCAGTCTATCTGCCCGGCGGCTATCCCGAACTGCACGCGGAACAGCTGTCGCAAGCCGCGACATGGCGCGCGTCGATCCGCGCAGCCCAAGCGGCAGGCGTGCCGATCGTCGCCGAATGCGGCGGCATGATGGCGCTGGCCGATACGCTCACCGATCAGCAGGGTGCGACGTGGCCGATGGCCGGGCTGCTGCCCGGCGCTGTGGCGATGCAGCCACGCCTGGCGGGGCTGGGATCGCAGGGATTGCCCACGCCGCAGGGCGTATTGCGCGGCCACACCTTCCACTACTCGAAACTGGCGACCGAAGTCGAACCGGCCGCGTACACTATCAAGCATCCCTCCGCTATGCAGGGGGAGGCATGGTATCGTGTCGGCACGCTGTCGGCTTCGTACTTCCACGCCTACTATCCGTCCAATCCGGCGGCAGCCGCCGCCTTGTTCCTTGGGAGTGTGAAATGACACGTACACTGGTTCTGGGCGGCGCCCGCTCAGGCAAAAGCGCCTACGCCGAACGCCTCGCCGCCGACTCGGGCAAGGAGGTGGTCTACATCGCCACCGCCACCGCCGGCGACAACGAGATGGCCGCGCGCATCGCCCACCACCGCGCCGGCCGCCCGGCCGAATGGACCACCGTCGAAGAACCGCTGGCACTCGGCAACCAGCTGCTGCGCTGGTCCTCGCCGGATCGCGTGATCATGGTCGACTGCCTCACGCTCTGGCTCAGCAACCTGCTGTTCAGCGGCGGCGCCGACTATCCGGAGGTCGGCGAGATCACTTTGCCCGCGCTGTTCCATGAGCAGCAGGACATGCTGGCCAGCGCATTGACCAAATGCGCCAGCGATATCGTCATGGTGTCGAACGAGGTCGGGCTGGGCATCATGCCGATGGGCGCGGTGTCGCGCTGCTTCCTCGATGAGCAGGGGCGTCTGAACCAGGCCGTCGCCTCCATCTGCGACCGCGTGGTGTTCGTCGCCGCCGGTCTGCCGCTGGCTTTAAAAGGGCAGCTGTGCTGAGTGGACCTGGTTTTTCCGCCATCGCCGCGCTGATGGTGCTCGGCGTGCTGCTGGATTGGTGGTGGGGCGAGGTGCGCCGCTGGCATCCGCTGGTCGGCTTCGGTAATCTGGCGATGGCGCTGGAGCGCCGCCTCAACGGCGAAGTACCGCTGCGCTTCATGCGTGGCGCGCTGGCCTGGATGCTGGCCGTCGTGCCGCTGACCGCGCTGGCCGCCCTGCTGATCTGGGCACTGGCCGTGCCGCTGGCGCAAGCCGCCGCACATGCGCTGATGCTGTATTTTTGTCTTGGCCTGCGCAGCCTGCGCGATCACAATCTGCCGATTGCCGACGCGCTGGCGCGCCACGATCTGCCGTCCGCGCGCCGCCTGACGTCGTACATCGTCAGCCGCGATACCACCAGCGCCAGCGAAGTGGAACTGACCAGGGCCAGCGCCGAATCGCTGCTGGAAAACGGCAACGACGCGGTATTCGGCACACTGTTCTGGTTCATGGTGGCCGGCGGCCCCGGCGCGGTCCTGTTCCGCATGGCGAACACGCTGGACGCGATGTGGGGCTATCGCACGCCGCGTTTTCTGCAATTCGGCTGCGCAGCCGCTCGCATCGACGACGCGCTGAATTTCATTCCGGCGCGCCTGACCGCGCTGTCCTACGTCCTGCTGGCGCCCGGCCTGCGGGGCAAACGCCGCGCATGGCAATGCTGGCGCGTCCAGGCCCCGGCGTGGGACAGCCCGAATGCCGGGCCCACGATGTCCAGCGGCGCCGGCGCCCTCGGTGTGCAGTTGGGCGGCGCCGCGACCTACCATGGCGAACTCGAATACCGTCCCATGCTTGGCGACGGTCCGCCCGCCACCGGCGCGGATATCGGCCGCGCGTGGCAGTTGGTGGCGCGCACCACGGCGCTGTGGCTGGCAATCGCCTGCGCCACCGCCGCAACGATGGAGTACCTGCATGCTTGAACACGGCGGCAATCTGCGCGACGCCGCACAACGCTTTGGCCGCGACGACTGGCTCGATCTGTCGACCGGCATCAATCCACGCTGGTATCCGGTCCCCACTCTGCCCGGCGATGCGTGGCACCGCCTGCCCGAACCCGATCCCGCGCTGGCCGCCGCCGCTGCCGCCTACTACGGCGCGCCGTTGATGCTGCCGGTGGCCGGTACGCAGGCAGCGATCCAGGCGCTGCCCCGCTTGCGCAAGCCATCGCGCGTGGCGGTCAGCGCGCCTTCCTACGCGGAGCATGCGCATCACTGGAGCGACCATGGTCATGCCATGACCCTGACGCCGTACGCGCAGCTGGACGCCGCCGTCGCGCAAAACGATGTGGTGGTGGTGGTCAATCCGAACAATCCCACCGGCGCGCTGGTGCCGGCGGCACAGCTGCTGCAATGGGCGGAGCAATTGGCCGCGCGCGGCGGCTGGCTGGTGGTCGACGAGGCATTCGGCGACACCGCACAGCAACACAGCGTTGCCTCGCACAGCGACCGCCCGGGCCTGATCGTGCTGCGCTCGGTCGGCAAGTTCTTCGGCCTGGCCGGCATCCGGCTCGGCTTTGTCGCCGCGCATCCAGCGCTGCTGGGCGAGCTGGCCGACCTGCTGGGTCCATGGACCATCAGCGGCCCGGCCCAGCACATCGCACTGGCGGCGCTGCGCGACACAGCCTGGCAGGCGGAGACGCGCGACTATTTGCGCACGAACGGCGATCGTCTGCGTGCGCTGCTGGCGGCGCACGACATCCGATCCGGCGGCACGGACCTGTTCCAGTGGTGGGCCGCCCCCGAGCCGGAAGCGTTCTGGCAGCACATGGCCGAACGCGGCATCTGGATACGTTTATTCAAACAAGCGGCACGCGGCGTGCGTCTCGGCCTGCCACCCGACGAAGCAGGCTGGCGGCGCCTGCAAACCGCACTCACCGAATGGAGCAAATGATGACAAACATGACCAGGCCACCACGCGCAACGCAGTGCATCACGGCAGCCCTGCTGCTGGCAGCCGCCATGGCCGGCACCGCAGCAGCGGCGCCGGTCTCGGTGCGCGATGACGACGGCAACGTGGTCACCCTGCCGAAACCCGCTCAGCGCATCATCTCCATGGCACCGCACGTGACGGAACTGCTGTTCGCCGCCGGCGGCGCCGACAAGATCGTCGGCACCGTCACCTACAGCGACTATCCCGAAGCGGCGAAAAAAATCCCGCGCGTCGGCGACAACCGCCTGATCGACATGGAACGCGTGGCCGCCATGAAGCCGGATCTGATCGTGATCTGGATGCACGGTGGCTTTGAACGCCAGATCGAAGGGCTGCGCAAACTCGGCATCCCGCTGTTTCATAGTGAGCCGACCAGACTCGATGGCATCGCCGAGAACCTGGAACACCTGGGCCAGTTGATGGGCACCGAGACTGTCGCCAACGCCGCGGCCGCCGATGTACGCGCGCAGTTCGCCGCGCTGACCAGACAATATGCCGCGCGTCCGCCGGTGCGTCTGTTCTACCAGGTATGGGACAAGCCGCTCTACACCCTGAGCGGCAAATCCATCGTCAGCGATTCGATCCGGCTGTGCGGCGGCGTCAACATCTTCAACGATCTGAAAGTGACCGCACCGGTGGTCAGCGTGGAAGCCGTGCTACAGGAGAACCCCGAGGCCATCTTCGGCACCAGCGAAAAGGACTACGGCAGCGTCGACCTGTGGAAGCCATATACCAACCTGCTGGCGACCAAAAACAACAACCTGTTCCGCCTGCAGGGCGACCTGCTGAACCGCGCCGGCCCACGGATGGTGGCCGGCACCAAAGCCCTGTGCGAGAAAATCGAAGAAGCCCGACAGCACCGCAAGAACTGATATGTACTTCCCTCACACCACCCTGATGGTTCAGGGCACCACCTCCGACGCGGGCAAAAGCACCGTGGTCGCCGCCCTGTGCCGCCTGCTCAAAAGGCAGGGACTGCGCGTGGCGCCGTTCAAGCCGCAGAACATGGCGCTCAACAGCGCCGTCACCGCGGACGGCGGTGAAATCGGCCGCGCCCAGGCGCTGCAGGCCATTGCCGCCGGCGTGGCGCCCCATACGGACATGAATCCGGTGCTGCTCAAGCCATCCAGCGACACCGGCGCCCAGGTCATCATCCACGGCAAGGCGCGCGCCGAGATGAATGCGCGCGACTATCACCAGTACAAAACGGTCGCCATGCAGGCCGTGCTCGAATCGCATCAACGCCTGCTGAAGCAATATGACTGCGTGATCGTCGAAGGCGCCGGCAGCCCGGCCGAAATCAACCTGCGCGAGCGCGATATCGCCAACATGGGCTTCGCCGAGAAGGTCGATTGCCCGGTGGTGCTGGTGGCGGATATCGACCGCGGCGGCGTGTTCGCTCACCTCGTCGGCACCCTGGCCTGTCTTTCGGAGAGCGAACGCCGGCGCACCATCGGCTTTGTCATCAACCGCTTCCGCGGCGACATCAAGCTGCTGGAGCCGGGACTGGAATGGCTGGAACAGCAGACCGGCAAGCCGGTGCTGGCCGTGCTGCCCTACCTGCACGGCCTGTTCCTCGATGCGGAGGACGCGGTGCAGCCGGTGCAGGCGGCACGCGGCGCCTTCCGCATCGTCGTCCCCAGCCTGCCGCGCATGAGCAACCACACCGACTTCGACGCCCTGCGCGTGCACCCTGACGTCGACCTGCATTTCGTCCGCCAGGGCCAGCCGATACCGCCGGCCGACCTGATCATCCTCCCCGGCAGCAAGAATACGCGCGGTGACCTGGCCTGGCTGCGCGCCGAGGGCTGGCCGGACTACATCCAGCGCCACCTGCGTTATGGCGGCAAGGTGATCGGCGTCTGCGGCGGATTCCAGATGCTGGGCCGCAGCGTCAGCGACCCGCTGGGCATGGAAGACAAGGCTGGCGCTTCGGCCGGCCTGGGTCTGCTCGACATGTGCACCGAAATGAGCCCTGACAAGCGGCTGGAGCAGGTGCACGGCGTCTGCGCCTTCGGTGAGACGCAGGCGCCGGTCAGCGGCTACGAGATTCACATGGGCGTTTCCACCGGCGGCGCTTTCGACACGCCGGCCTTCATTATCGACGGTCGTGCCGAAGGCGCGCGCTCGGCCGACGATCAGATTCTCGGCACTTATTTGCACGGCCTGTTCGACACGCCGCAGGCGGCCAACGCCCTGCTGCGCTGGGCCGGTCTGCACGGCCAGAACGCGGTGGACACCAGCGTCCTGCGCGAAGCCAGCCTGGATCGCATCGCCGACGCCACCCAGCCCCTCCTCGACGCACTGATCGCACTGAAATGAACCCGCACGCCTATACCGAAACCGAAATCGCCGGCGTCTACCGCGCCATCCGCGAGCGCCGCGACGTGCGCCACTTCAAAGCCGGTCCGCTGGAGCCGGGACAGCTGGAGCGCTTCCTGACCGCCGCTCACCATGGTCCCAGCGTCGGCTACATGCAGCCCTGGCGCTTCGTCCGCATCACCAACACCGGTCTGCGTGCGCGCATCCACCAGCACGTCAACGAAGAACGCATCAAGACCGCCGAGGCATTGGGCAAGCGCGCCGACGACTTCATGCGGCTCAAGGTCGAGGGCATCCTGGAATGCGCGGAAGTCTTGGTGGTGGGCCTGATCGACAAGCGCGACGAGTATATTTTCGGCCGCCGCACCATGCCGGAGATGGACCTGGCTTCCGCCGCCTGCGCGCTGCAGAACTTCTGGCTGGCCGCGCGCGCGGAAGGCATAGGCGCCGGCTGGGTATCCATGTTCGATCCACAAACGCTGCGCCAACTGGTCGGCATGCCCGAGGGCAGCCAGCCGATCGCCGTGCTGTGCGTCGGCCAGGTGGAAGAATTCTACAGTGCGCCCATGCTGGAGCTGGAAAAGTGGGACCAGCGCCGCCCGCTCGGCGAAATCATGTTCGAAAACAGCTGGGGGCACGAGCCTTAGGCGCGGCACTCCTCGATGCGGCGGTTGCCCGGTCCGGGCAGCACGCGCAGGCTGCGGTCGGTGGTTGCGGTAAATTCGTGCTTGAACACCGTATCGACAAAGCGCCAGTCGCAGCGTACCTCCGCGTGACTGGCGGTGACGATCATGTAGCCGCGCTTGCTGGTCTGCGCGTAGTACAGCGGCTCGATCAGATCCACCATCATCGCCGCCACGTCCTCCGGATCGCGGTCCGGATACGCTCCCTCCATGCCCGGTGACGACACCGACGCCGTCGCAAACTCCACGCCGACCTGTCGGCCCTGCGCGTCGCGCAGGTCGCTGGCCCAGGCATTGTGCGTGTCGCCGGCCAGAACCACCATGTTCTTGCGGTGCTTGCGCATCATCTCGAACACCTGCTCGCGGTCGGCCTGATAGCCGTCCCAGGAATCCAGATAGCAGGGCAGGGTCGCGCCGGACAGCCAGCGCTTCTGCTTGTCGTTGACGCAGGAAGGGTCGGCTGCGGCGCGTCGTTTGAGCGCCGCGAAATCGGTGGAATTACATTCACCCATCACCACCGCCGCCGGATACTCCATGCGCGCCATCAGCACCTGCTGCCCCAGCATCTGCCAGCGCGCGGACGAGCGGCTCACCTGCCCCTCCAGCCACGCCATCTGCTCGCGGCCTATCATCTGGCGGCGCGGCGAACACACGTCCTGTTTGTACTTTTCCTCGTCGAAGCGGCGATGCTCGTCATAGTAGGACGACAGCATCAGCTGCTGGTCACGGCCGATCAGCCGCGTATCCAGCATGTGCAGCGAGACGATGCCGCCGAAATCGAAGGAGCGGTAAATACGGTCCGGCGCCGCCGCATCCGGCACGCGGATCGGCATCCACTCGTGATACGCGGTCAGCGCCGCCAGCTTGCGCAGCTCGAACGGCCCGTACTTCGCGGTCTTGTGATCGACCGAGCCGTCGCGCCAGGTGTCGTCGGCAAACTCGTGGTCGTCCCAGACGGTGATAAAGGGCATGGCCGCATGCACCGCCTGCAGATCGGGATCGCTGCGGTACTGCGCATAGCGGCGGCGATAGTCCTCCAGCCGCAGCAGCAGTTCGCGCGGTTCGGACACACGGCCCAGCGCCTCTGCATTGCCGCAGGCGTAGCCGGTGCTTTCATATTCGTAGATGTAATCGCCGATGTGCAGCGCGGCGTCGATATCGTCCTGGCGCGCCGCGTCGGCATACACGTTGAAATAACCTGCAGGATAGTTCGAGCACGAGAACACCGCCAGCCGCACCTGGCGCGCATCCGCGCGCGCCAGCGTCCTGGTGCGGCCGATCACCGATTTGTCGCCCTCGGCCGCGAACTGGTAGTAGTACACGTGGCCCGCCAGCAGTCCCGTCGCATCCACCTTGACGGTGTAATCGCGCTGCGCGGAGGTGGTGACACTGCCCTGCGCGATCACCTGCTGCATGGCGGAATCGGTGGCCACCTGCCAGCGTACCGCGATGTCGCCGGGCTGTGAGGGTGTGACGCGCGTCCACAGGATCACGCGGTCGCTGAGCGGATCGCCGCTGGCCACGCCGTGACGGAAGCCCGGCGCGCCGCTCTCGCCCATGCCGCCGCCGGTGCTGGTGCAGCTGCTCAAACCCGCCGCGCTCACACCCAGCAGCGCGGTCGACGCGGCCATCCGGCGGATAAACGTGCGGCGCCCTGGCGGCATAGCCGGTTTGATCTGCATGAGCTCCCCCTTAGGCCGTAGCGATGCCCGCAACTTACGCCCCATACGTGACATGCGTGTGACCGCCGCATTTATTTTGTGTGACAATCACGCTATGAATGACACCGCCGCCAAGAGTTACCTGCCCTGGGTCGTCGCCACCGCCCTGTTCATGGAGCAGTTGGACTCCACCATCGTCAATACGGCCATTCCATCGATGGCGGCCAGCCTGCAGGTCACGCCTCTGAGCCTGAAGGCGGTGGTCACCAGCTATATTCTGAGCCTGGCGGTGTCGATCCCGATCAGCGGCTGGATGGCGGACCGCTTCGGCACGCGCCGCGTGTTCATGACGGCGATCGGCATCTTCACCATCGCCTCGGTGCTGTGCGGCCTGTCGGTCAGTTCGCCGATGCTGGTGGCGGCGCGGCTGCTGCAGGGCTTCGGCGCGGCCATGATGATGCCGGTCGGGCGCCTGACCATCGTGCGCACCTATCCCAAGAGCGAGCTGCTGGCGGCGATGAACTTCGTCATCATCCCGGCGCTGATCGGCCCCCTGCTCGGCCCCACCATCGGTGGCCTGATCGTGCACTGGCTGTCGTGGCGCGAGATTTTCTTCATCAACGTGCCGGTGGGGCTGGTGGCGATCTTCCTCGCGCACCGCTACATGCCCGATTACAAAGGCGATCACACGCGGCCACTGGACGTCATCGGCTTCGTGCTGTTCGGCACCGGCGTCGCGCTGCTTTCCTGGCTGCTGGAGATTTTCGGCGAACACCGGCTCGATGTGACCTCCACCACGGTGCTGTTCCTGCTGTCGATCGCGCTGCTGGGCGCCTACATGTGGCATGCGCAGGAGGCGCAGTTCCCGCTGCTGCGGCTGGCCCTGTTCAAGATCCGCACCTTCCGCGTGTCGGTGCTGGGCGGTTTCATCACCCGCATCGGCGTCGGCGGCCTGCCGTTCCTGCTGCCGCTGCTGTACCAGCTGGGACTCGGCCTGCCGGCCTGGCAATCGGGCCTGCTGATGATGCCGTCCGCCGCCGCCGCCATGTTCATGAAGTTCATCTCGGCCCGCGTGCTGGCGCGCTTCGGCTACCGCCAGGTGCTGGTGGTGAACACGCTGCTGATCGGCGTCACCATCAGCATGTTCAGCTTCGTCAGGGAAGGCACGCCGCTGTATGTGATCGTCGCCATCGCGCTGTGCCAGGGCTTCTTCAATTCGCTGCAGTTCTCCAGCATGAACAGCATCGCCTACGCGGACGTCGACCAGGCCGATTCCAGCATGGCCAGCACCATGGCCAGCTCGATGCAGCAGCTGTCGATGAGCTTCGGGCTGGCGGCCGGCTCGCTGGTCACCGGTTGGTTCCTCGGCGACCTGCCGCAGTCCAACCGCGCGGCGCTGACCTCGGCCCTGCACCACGCCTTCATGACGCTGGCGGTGCTGACGGCGTTGTCGTCGCTGGTGTTCTATTCCCTGCGCAGGACCGACGGTGAGGCCATCAGCATGGCGAAGCGCTCGGACGCACAATCAGCCGATTGACATAGGCGTCCAGCCGCAACGGGCCGTCGTAGCGCTCGGGCGTATACATGTAGGCATAACTGGGCAGCAGCGAGTACTGAATCTGCAGCATCAGGCGCGGCTGCAGCTGCGGCGACGCGCCCTTGTGGATGCCGGCCGTATCGACCGCGAAGCAGAAACCGCTGGTGCCGGTGGCGGTCAGCAGCATGTCGGCGCTGTTGGCCTCGAAGATCTCGCGGTCGCTGTAGAAACGCAGCCGCACCGGCGCCCGTGTCAGATGACTGCCGTGCAGGTACACGTGCGGGCCGGCATCGCCATCGACGTCGGTCAGGTAGACCAGCACCTTCAGATAGCGCCAGTCCTCGGAATCGCGGTGGAACGCCTGCAGCGCGCTGTTGCCATCCACCGGGAACGACCAGCGCAGTCCCAGCGCGGAAATGGTCGGCTTGCATTCCATGTAACGCGCCGCCAGCCCCAGCAGCGGCGGACTGTTGGCCAGCGCCAGAATGTGCGGGCAGGCAATCACGTCATGCAGCGCGTAATCGGCCACGCGCACGTCGTGCGGCCGCGCGGCCAGCGTGAAGCCCGGGCGTTCACGGTCGCGGTCGTTCAACAGCTTGTCGCTGAGCCAGTTGCGGATGTCTTCGCACTGGAGCGCGTCCAGCAGGTTGCCCAGCGGCGCATAACCGCTGCGGTACAGCGCCGCCAGGGCCGCATCTTCGGCCGGGGTGGCTGCATATAATTCCTTGCCGGAGCCCTCGCGCAGCCGCAGCGCGCCAGTCAGCGTCCGCACCACGAGACGCCGCAGGCGCGGGTGCGTTACGAGGCGCTGACTGTAATACAACAGGCTGTGCAGCGGGGCGAATTGGCGGCCAGGCTTGAGCTGCGCGTATTCCATCGGGCTGTCCTCCCAGAGTCACCCCTGAGAAGGTAACAACCCAGAAGGTCAGCCGCTTTGATGTGGACTAAGCTTTGGCGTTGCGGCGGCGTGCAACCGCGCCCACCAGCGCCAGACCGGCGAACAGCATGGCGTAGGTCGACGGTTCCGGCACCGCCGCCAGTACCTCGGTGTAAGTGCCGTCGAAGGCGTAGCTCACGCCCTGGCCGTTGATGTGGGTGGCGCCCAACAGCGCCAGGAAGCCGGCGTCGGCCGAGTAGTCGCCCAATAGGCGGAATGCATATTGGCCCCCGGCAGCTTCGGTAAAGTTCAGGGTCTTGCCATCGACCACGATGCCCAGCGCGCCGAAGGTCAGTGTGGAGCCGCCCAGCAGCACCGACGAACTGTCCAGCAGCGACAGGCTGGCGAAGCTCTGGCCATCCACACCGGCGCCGCTTAGCTGCAGCGTGCCGCCGTTCAGTACCAGCTTGCCGTCTGCCGACAGCCGATTGGCGCCGGCCAGGATCAGGGTGCCGCCGCTCAGCCAGGTCGCGCCGGCGTAGCTGCTCTGGCCGCTCAAAATGACTTGGCCGCCCAGCACTTCCACCCTGCTGAAGTTGGCGATGGCGCCGCTGTAGGCGAAGCCGTTGCCGGCGCCCGGGTTCAACATCAGCGTGTTCTGGCCGCCGCCGCCGCCGTCGATGCTGCCGTTGATGACGCCGCCGTTGATGGTCACGCGGTTGACGCCGCCGCCAAGCGCGATCGCCTTGCCGCTGCTGGCGCCGTCGATGGTGCCGGCGGTGATGATGGTGGTATTGTTGCCGTTGCCCACGATCGCCGCATTCCGCGTGCCACCGCCGACGATGGACGCGCCGGCCTGGTTGTTGATGGTCACGGTATAGCTGTTGGTGGCGCCCACCACCACGATGGCGGCATCGTTCTGGC
The DNA here is from genome assembly GCF_004614165.1 of Duganella callida. Classification (GTDB taxonomy): domain Bacteria; phylum Pseudomonadota; class Gammaproteobacteria; order Burkholderiales; family Burkholderiaceae_D; genus Rugamonas; species Rugamonas callida. The sequence continues at coordinate 18,938 of NZ_SPVG01000071.1, forward strand.
CACGGATCAGACCGCCGCCGAAGTTGGTGATGACGGCATTGCCATACAAGCCTTCGCGCGTGCCTTCAGGTGCGCCCTTTACATCGTTGCCGGCCAGCGTAATGCCGCGACCGGTGGCAATGGTGTTGCCGGCGCCGACCAGCCCCTCGATGGTGCCATAGTTGCCAATGCTGCCGCCACCGACGCTGATGCCTTCGCTGTAGGCCCGGGTTTCGCCGGCCGCAGGCATGGCGTTCAGCGAGCGGATGATGCCGCGATTGGTGATGTAGGCGATGCCGTCCTGGTCGATGCCATCGCCGTCGCCGCTGATGCCGTTGCCGGTGATGGTGCCATCGTTGGTCACGTACAGCACTTGCTTGCTGCTGTAGCCGTCAAGGTTCAGGCCCGAGCCATTCATGCCGCGGATCACGCCGCCGGCATCGTTGATCACGGTGATTTTGAAGGCGGTGTCGCCGTCCGGGCCGCCGGTGATGCCATGCCGGCCGCCTTCGATCAGGCCGCCGCCCTTGTTGAGTACCTGGATACCGGTATTCGCCTGCAGGTCGACGCCATCGCTGCTGCCGGTGCTGGTCACCGACTGGATGGTGCCCCAGTTGTTGATGATGCCGTTGAGGCCGGGACGCACCGCGTCCGCCTCGGTCGCCTTCAGCAGGCCCCAGTTGTTGACGGTGTTGGCGCCGGTGACGGCATTCAGGTCCACCGCCTGCGCACCGCCTGCGCTGGCATTCAGCGAAATCATCGAGCCGTAGTTGTTCAGCGTGACGCTGGCGTTGGCCTGGGCCGCCTGGAACACGTCGCCGTCCGCCGATTGCATCAGGGCGCCCCGGTCGCTGAGGCTCAGGCCGTTGTTGATGACCAGTGTCTGCACGCCGGTATTGTCGCGGATCACGCGACCGGTGCCGGTCTGCTTGATCGTGCCCTGGTTGTTGAGGGTGACGTTGTTGCCGGAGACCGTGACCGCATTGTCCTTGCCGCTGACGATCAGCGAGCCGCTGGCGGCCACCGTGCCGCTCTGGCCGGCCGCCAGGGTTTGCGGCTTGGTGCTGGCGCCGGTGATCGTACCGGGAAAATCGGCCGCCGTGGCGGCGCCGATCGGCAGCGCCGCGAGCAGCAGGAATTGGATGGCGGAGGAAGATTTCGGCAAGGCGATCTGCATGGCGGCGTCCCGTTGAGGATATGAGCAAACTTTTAATATCCCATAGAATTATTACAAGCTTATGACCGCGATGTGACCAGGTGCCATCCCCACCGCGCATGGGAATGGCACGCAAGCCGGCGCTTAGAACGTGTTCAGCGCCTTGGCAAACTTGATCAGCCACAACCGGCTCGGACGTTCGACGTCGCTGCCGCGCGCAACGCGGATCGCATTGCCGGCGGTGCAGCCGGCCGCGCTGCTGGTGATGATCGCGCCATTCGCGTCGATATTGCACTTGGTGACATCCGCATCCTCCACCGCCTTGCCGTTGGCGTCGAACACCTTGGTCTTCAGGCCGAAATCGTTATCGTTGGCCAGCGCCAGGGTGTTGCCGTCGACGATGGTGAGACCTTCGGCTTTCTCGGCCAGCCAGCCGATCGCGTTCAGGTCCAGCAACAAGGTTTTCTTCAGCGTGGTGACCGCCTTCCAGTCGGCGCCATTGACGGCCACGCCACCCATGCTGCTCTTCTCCAGATCGGACGTGGCCGGATTGAAGGCCGCCGCCGCGATATCGGTGGCCGCGCCGATTTCCACCAGCATCAGTTTGTTGAACACCTTGCCGCCGGGCAGAGCGCCCTGCTCGATCACGATGAATTTGCCATTGCCCAGCGCGACCACATCGCCGAGCTTGGCATTGCCGGTGCGGCCATCCTGATAGTCGGTGGCGGCCAGCGGATAAGCGTACATCTTGCCCGACTTGCCGCTATTCGGATCGAACTCCACCCAGCGGGTGAAGGCGGCGTAGCGTTCGATCGCCTCGCTCTTGCCGGTGACGCTGTAGGTGGCGTTGCCGTCGGTGAGGGGGCTCTGCAGGAACCCGTGCAGCTTGTCGGTGCTGGTGTCCAGCGCCAGGCCTTCCATGCCGCGGTTGGCGCGCCGCTTCAGGAAAATCTCCGGCAGGCCGCTGCCCGGGGCGTACTTGTTGAGGATGATGCCGGTGGCCGGATCGATCTTGACGATGAACGGCCCGTACTCATCCGACACCCACAGCACGTTGCGCTTCTTGTCGACCACGATCGCTTCCGTATCCAGGCCGTTGGCATCGAAGCTGGCCTTGCTGTTGGCGTTGTATTTCAAGTCGTCCAGCACCGGCAGCTCGGCCGAGTTGCCGACCGTGCCGGGTGGAATGGCCAGGCCGCTGGTTTTCACATTGGCCGAGACCTTGATCGGCGTCGAGGCGGTCAGCACCGCACCGCTCTTGCCGACGGTGATCACGCCGAAGGCCGGAGCAAAGCTTGGCGATGGGAAGATTTTGGCGCCGGTCACGCCGCTGCCGCTGAGGGAAGGCAGGTTGGGACCGTCGCCGTTGGGGCCGCGGTCGGTCAGGCCGTAGAACTCCAGCTCGCCATTGGCGTTGGTGCCCTTGAAGGCCAGCGAGGAGCCGTAGGACGGCAGGAAACCCAGCGGGAAATCTTCCTTGACCTTGGCGTTGCTGCCTTCGTACGGGATGTAATAGCTGGCGGCGGCCTGCACCTGGTAGCGGGTCACGGTGACGGCGAAGACGCCCAGCGGCGTGGTCTGGCTGAACGTTTCGTTGACCGGCGTGCCGACCTTGGAGGCCAGCGTATCCTCGAAGTGCTCGCGCACCAGCGCGCGGCGGCTGTCGTCGACGCTGCGTGCGGCATATTTGGCGCCGGCCGCGCTCAGCGTGGCCGTCATTGCCGAGTTGAAGGCATCGGCGCCGGCATTGAAATCGGCGCTCTTCGACGCCAGCGCGGTCTTCACGTCGGCGGTCAGCTTGATGCCGTTGGCAGGATCGCTGTCCTCGTCCAGCAGCTGCAGGGCCAGCAGGCGGTTGACCACCTTGCTATCCTTGACGTCGCTGACGCCGGCCAGCTGCAGCGGCGTAATGGTGGCGGCGCACGGCGCGCTACCCAGCGCGATGCCGCCCACGCTGAAGGCGACCGTGTCGCCGGCGTAGCAGCTGAACTCGCCCTTGGCATTGGTGCTGGCCTTGGCGGCCGTGCCGGCCACGTAATCAAGGTTCTCCACGGCGCCGTCCAGAAACACGCCGGTCATTGCAACCTTGGCCGGCTGTTCCGGCGCCGCGGGATTGTCGCTGCCGCCGCAGCCGGCCAGCGCCGCGCCCACGGCCAAGGTCAACAGGGAAAGTTGGGGTACCAGTTTCATGTATTGCCTCTCTTCGGAATTATTTTCGAGCGGCGAGTCTATGTAACTGGCATGACAAGAGCATGACAAGGCATCAAGGCAGCAATTGCTGTCGGAAAAAAGCCGCAATCGCCTGGTATGCCCGGGAATTCAAGGGGATATATTAACGCAGCCCAATGACAAAAGGCCCGCTCATTGAGCGGGCCTTTCGAGGATAACTAGCTTGACGATAACCTACTTTCACACTGGTTGCAGCACTATCATCGGCG
>NZ_SPVG01000196.1 GCF_004614165.1 Duganella callida
GGCCTGCCGCACCAGCTGGCGGCAGGCCGCATCGACCCCGTCGCGCGTGACCGCATGCGGCGCCTGCGCCAGGTGCTGCGCGGCCCAGGCGTCCAGCGCCCGCTCCAGCTGCGCGTGGCGCGCTTCGAAGAACGGCCACTGCAAATAGGTCTTGTCGCTCATCAGTCGCCCTCGAATTGCGGTTTTTCCCTGGCCACGAAGGCATGATAGGCGCGGTGGAAGTCCTTGGTCATCATGCAGATGGCCTGCGCCTGCGCTTCCGCCTCGATCGCTTCATCGACGCCCATGTTCCATTCCTGCTGCAGCATCTTCTTGGTCATGCCGTGGGCGAAGGTCGGCCCGTCGGCCAGACCATGCGCGAAGCTGTGCGCGGCCGCCAGCAGATCTTCCGGCGCCCGCAGGCTGTTGAAGAAGCCCCAGCGCTCGGCCTCCTCGCCCGACATCGACCGTCCCGTGTACAGCAGCTCGGCCGCGCGGCCCTGGCCGATCACGCGCGGCAGCAGCGCGCAGGCGCCCATGTCGGCGCCGGCCAGGCCGACGCGCGTGAACAGGAAAGCCGTCTTGCTGCGCGCCGTGCCGAGGCGGATGTCGGACGCCAGCGCCAGGATCGCGCCGGCGCCGGCGCACACGCCGTCCACCGCCGCCACGATGGGCTGCGGGCAGGCGCGCATGGCTTTCACCAGGTCGCCGGTCATGCGCGTGAAGTCCAGCAGTCCCGGCATGTCCAGTTTGGTCAGCGGGCCGATGATCTCGTGCACGTCGCCGCCGGAGCAGAAATTGTCGCCGGCGCCGGTCAGCACCACCGCCTTGATCTCCTTGGCGTAGACCATGGCGCGGAACAGGTCGCGCAGCTCGGCATACGACTCGAAGGTCAGCGGATTCTTGCGCTCCGGCCGGTTCAGGGTCAGCGTCGCCACGCCGTCCCCGAGTTCATACAGGAAGTGGCTGGCCTGGTAGTTCATGGCGCCTCCCGGTCCAGCTGCAGCTTCATCGCCGACAGCATCTCGATCAACTGCGCCTTGTCGGCGCCGGACACGCCACGCAGCAGTTCCTCGATCCAGCCCTCGTGCACGGCCGCCATGGTGGCGAAGGCCTTGCGGCCGGCCGCCGTCAGTTTGACGCTGTAGGCGCGGCCGTCCTTGGGGTCGGGTACCCGCACCACCAGCTTTTCCTGTTCCAGCTGGTCGGTGATGCCGGTGATGTTGCCGCCGGTGACCATCATCCGTTTGGACAGCTCGCCCATGCGCAGTCCCTGCGGGTGGCGCTCCAGCTGCGCCATCAGGTCGAAGCGCGGCAGCGTGATGCCGAAGGTGGCGCGCAGGCGGCTGCGGATCTCGTTCTCGATCTTCACCGTGCACGACAACATGCGCAGCCACAGTTTCAGCGACTGGTGGTGATCCTGCGTCAGGCGGCTGGCCAGGTCCAGCTGTTCTTCATCTTCCATACATTCCTCTTAATTTCCCGCCGCGCGCTCGCGTTCCAGGTTGCGTTCCAGTTGCTGCTTGCCCGCCAAGTACTGTTTCGGCCACGCTACCGCCTTATAACCGATACGCGCCGCTTCCGCCAGCGTCCACGCCGGATTGGCCAGATGCGGACGGCCCACCGCGCACAAATCGGCGCGGCCGGCGGCGATGATGCCGTTGACGTGATCGGCCTCGTAAATCGCGCCGACCGCGATGGCGCCGATGCCGGCCTCGTTGCGGATGCGGTCCGCGAACGGGGTCTGGAACATGCGCCCGTACACCGGCTTCTCGCGCTTGCTGACCTGGCCCGACGAGCAGTCGATCATGTCGGCGCCGGCGGTCTTGAACAGGCGCGCGATCCGCACCGCCTCGTCCGGCGTGATGCCGCCCTCCACCCAGTCGTGCGCCGACAGGCGCACGCTCATCGGCTTGTGCGACGGCCACACGGCGCGCATGGCCGCGAACACGCGCAGCGGATAGCGGCAGCGGTTTTCCAGGCTGCCGCCGTATTCGTCCTGGCGCCGGTTGGTCAGCGGTGAGATGAAGGACGACAGCAGATAGCCGTGCGCGCAGTGCAATTCGACCCAGTCGAAGCCCGCTTCGTCGGCGGCCAGCGTGGCGCGCACGAAATCGTCCTGCACCCGGTCCATGTCGGCCGCGGTCATTGCGCGCGCCAGCTGCGACACGCCCTCCAGATACTGCTGCGGGGATGCCGAGATCAGCGGCCAGTTGTCCCGCTCCAGCGGCTGGTCGATGCCGTCCCACATGGCGCGGGTGGAGCCCTTGGCGCCGGCGTGGCCCAGTTGCAGCGCGATGGCCGCATCGGTGTACTGGTGGACGAAATCGACGATACGCTTCCATGCCTGCGTATGCCCGGGCGCATACATGCCCGGGCAGTACGGCGTGATGCGGGCATCGGCGGAGACGCAGGTCATTTCGGCGAACACCAGCGCCGCGCCACCCATGGCGCGCGCGCCCAGGTGCGCCAGATGATAGTCGCCGGCGACACCGTCGACGGCGCTGTACTGCGCCATCGGCGACACCAGTACGCGGTTTTTCAGCGTCAGGCCGCGCACCTTGAACGGCGTGAACATCGGCGGCGCGCCGTGCGCCGGCACGCCGGCCTGCGCGGCGGCATGCTGCGCGTACCAGCGTTCGTAGTCCGCCACATAGACGGGATCGCGCAGGCGCAGGTTTTCGTGCGACAGGCGCTGACTGCGTGTCAGCATCGAATAGGCGAACTGCGGCGCCGCCAGCGCCGAGTAGCGCTCCACGTTCTCGAACCATTCCATGGAATTGCGCGCGGCGTTCTGCAGCTTGAGCACTTCCACCGAGCGCGCGTCCTCGTACGCCTGCAGGGCGGACGCCATGTCGGCATCGCGGGCCAAGCAACGTGCCAGCTCGATCGCGTCCTCCAGCGCCAGCTTGGTGCCCGAGCCGATCGAGTAATGCGCGCTGTGGGCGGCGTCGCCCATCAGCACCACCGGCACCGCGCCGTTCCAGTGCACCCAGCGGCCGCAGACGATGCGCGGGAACCTGATCCACATCGCCGAGCCGCGCAGGTGCGCGGCGTTCGACATCAGCTTGTGGCCGTCCAGCTGTTCGGCGAACAGGCGTTCGCAGAAGGCGATAGCCTCGTCCTGGCTCATGTCCTCCAGGCCGGAAGCGCGCCACACCGGTTCCGGCGTCTCGACGATGAAGGTCGAGGTGTCGGCGTCGTACTGGTAGATGTGGGCCTGGAACCAGCCGTGCTCCGTCTGTTTGAAGGCAAAGGTGAAGGCGTCGAACTTCTTGCGCGTGCCGAGCCAGACGAAGCGGCAGTGGCGCTGGTCGATGCGCGGCTGGTAGCTGTCGGCGTAACGCGCGCGTATGCGGCTGTTCAGGCCATCGGCGGCGATCACCAGGTCGGCGCCATGACGCGCCGCCAGTTCCTGGTCGTCGGTGACTTCGGTTTCGAACACCAGCGCCACGCCCAGCTGCTCGCAGCGGTGCTGCAGGATGTTGAGCAGGTGCTTGCGCCCGATGCCGCTGAAGCCATGGCCGCCCGAGCTGATCTTCTGCCCCTTGAAGAACACGTCGATATCGTCCCAGTGGTTGAACGAGGCGCGGATCGCGCGCGCGGTCGGTTCGTCGGCCACCACCAGGTTGCCCAGCGTCTGGTCGGAAAACACCACGCCCCAGCCGAACGTGTCGTACGGCCGGTTGCGTTCCACCACCGTGATGCGGTGCGCCGGGTTCTGCTTCTTCATCAGCAGCGCGAAATACAGGCCGGCCGGACCGCCGCCTAGGCACAGGATATTCATAGCTCTCCGCGCAGTTTGAATCGTTGCAGCTTGCCGGTCTCGGTACGCGGCAAGGCCTTGAGGAAGCGGATCGACCGCGGATATTTGTACGGCGCGATCTGCTGCTTGACGAAGTCCTGCAGCTGCACCGCCAGTTCCGGCGACGCTTCCACACCGCCGCGCAGCACCACGTGCGCCTCGACGATCTGCCCGCGCTCCTCGTCCTCGCGGCCGATCACGCCGCACTCCGCCACCGCCGGATGGCGCAGCAAGGCGTCCTCCACTTCCGGTCCGGCGATATTGTAGCCGGCCGAGATGATCATGTCGTCGGTGCGCGAGCGGTAGTAGAAATAGCCGTCGGCGTCCATCTCGTAGGCGTCGCCGGTCAGGTTCCAGCCATCGAGCACGTAGTCGCGCTGGCGTTCGTCGGCCAGGTAGCGGCAGCCGGTCGGCCCCTTCACCGCCAGCCGCCCGATCACGCCCGGCCCCACCGGCCGGCCGTTGAAATCCAGGATGCAGGCCTGATAGCCCGGCACCGGCTTGCCGGTGGCGCCGGAGCGCACCTGCTCGCCCGCGGCGGAAATGAAAATGTGCAGCAGCTCGGTCGCGCCTATGCCGTCTATCATCTGCAGCCCGGTGGCCTGGCGCCAGGCTTCGCGCGTGGCCGGCGGCAGCGTCTCGCCGGCCGACACGCTGGCGCGCAGGCTGGCGAGATCAAAGCGCCCCGCCATGGCGGCCATCTGGCGGTATGAGGTCGGCGCGGTGAAGCACACCGTCGCGCGGTGCGTCTGGATCGCCTCCAGCAGCGTTTCCGGCGTCAGCTTTTCCAGCAGCACGGCGGTGGCGCCCACGCGCAGCGGGAACAGCAGCAGGCCGCCCAGGCCGAAGGTGAACGCCAGCGGCGGCGTGCCGATGAAGACGTCGTCCGCCCGCGTGCGCAGTACCGAGCGCGGGAAGCAGTCGCAGATCACCATCATGTCGCGGTGGAAGTGCATGGTGCCCTTGGGGACGCCGGTGGTGCCGGAAGTGAAGCCGATCAGGCAGACGTCATCGGCCGAGCTGTCGACCGCGTCGAAATGCGCCGGCTGCGCCGCCATCATTCGCTCCAGCGCGGCGCCGCCGAAGTACACCGTGTTGGCACGCGCGGCGGCTGGCAGGTCGGCCGCTTCCAGCTCGGCGCGCAGGCTGTCGGCGCACAGCACCGCGTTCACCTGCGCCTTGCCGGCGATCGCCGTCAGTTCGCGCGCGCGCAGCAGCGGCATGGTCGGCACCGCGATCAGTCCGGCCTGTATCACCGCCAGGATGCAGGCCGCCATCATCGGCGTGTTGGCGCCGCGCAGCAGCACGCGGTTGCCGCTCTCCAGGCCCATCGGACCGCGCAGCACATGGGCGATGCGCGCCACCTGCCCGCGCAGCTGCGCATACGTCCATTCCCCTTGCGCGCCGCGCAGCGCCACGTGTTCCGCCGCGCCGGCGCGCAGCAGCACATCGGCGCAGTTCAGACGCGGCGGGTACTGCAGTTCGGGCAGGTCTAAGCGGATCTCGGGCCACAGCGCCTGCGGCGGCAGGTGATCGCGGGCGAAGGTGTCGGTGTAAGCGCTTGGTGCCAATGGTGTGTTCATGGTCGCCCTGAAGTTGAAAGTCTGGAGATCCACAGCTCTGCGTCACGCTGGAGATACTTTAAACTTAAACCAACCCGGCATCAAGCGTTCTGGTTGACCAGCCCGGACTGGCGCATCACGGCGCGCACCACGTCGACCAGCACCGCCTGCACCGCCTCGTTGGACAGCTGGCCCGGCGCGATGCTCTTCAGCGCGGCGGCGGCGCCGTGCAGGCCGAGGGTGACGCAGCCGGCATGCAGGCGGTCGAGGCGGGCCTGGGCTTCCTGCTGTGCGCCGCGGCCGAGCATGCTTTCAAGGTCGGTGGCGGCGGCGTTCAGCTGATTGTGGAAACCGTTCAGGTACACCAGCAGCCGTTCGGCGTTGATGCCCAGCCGGCGCAGCGTGTCGGCCGGCGCTTCCGCTTCGTGCCCGGAGCCATTGGCGGCCTGGTCGAGGAAACCGTTCAGATGCACGCGCACCTGATCGGCCTGGAACGGCTTGACGATGTAGCCGGTCGCGCCGGCCTGGGTCGCCTCTTCCACCGTGTCCTTGTCGTTGGCCGAGGTGACCAGCACGAACGGCATGCCGGCCAGTTCGGGATTCGCCTTCACGCGCAGCAGCAGCTCCATGCCGGACATGCGCGGCATGCGCAGATCGCAAAAGCAAATCGCCGGCCGCAAACCCTGTTCCAGCTGCTGCCAGGCGTCGGCGCCGTCCTCCGCCTCCACGATGTCGAATTTGCCGCAGCTGTCGATCAGGTGCATCAGCACCATGCGCGAAACGACGTCGTCGTCTACTACCAGAACTTTCATGTGACTCCTTGTGCGCGGTACGGCACTTAGTGATGATATTACATCAAGATGCGGGGCTTGCAACGTCCAGGACATAAAAGATTACGCCTTACGGCCTGCTAGCCGCCCGCACCTGCGCCAGCAGGCGGCGCAGCTGCGGTAGCGCCGCTTCCAGCTGGGCCCAGTTGCCGTGGTCCGCTTCCAGTTCCAGGTCGCCGCACAGGGCCTGCAGTTCCTGTTCTTCCAGATAGCCGGCGCTGCCTTTCATGCCGTGCAGCAGGCGCCCCGCGGCGTCGCGGTCGCGCTGCGCCAGCGCCCGTTCCAGATCGGCCATGCGCAACGGCGCATCCTGGTTGAAGGCGCTGCGCAGGCGCGACTTCAGATCGTTGCCGCCGCTGTGCTGCGTCAGACGCGAGGTTTCCAGCGCGGCCGGCGCCACGCCGAACATTTCGTCCAGCTCCGCCGTGCCGATGGCGGGATCGCGGCGCGGCTGCATCGGCGGCAGCTGGAAGCCGCGCTGCAACTGACGCTCAATCGCGCGGCTTAACTGGAAGTGCAGCTTGTCCTCGTCGATCGGCTTGGTGAGGAAATCGTCCATGCCGGCCGCCAGGTAGCGGCTGCGGTCTTCTTCGCTGGCGTTGGCGGTCAGCGCGATGATCATCAGTTCCTGGTCGCGCACCGGCGCCCCGTCGGGGCCACCGGAGCGGATCAGGCGCGTGGCGCTGGCGCCGTCCAGCTCCGGCATGCGGCCATCCATCAGGATCAGATCGTAGCGCGTCAGCGCGCAGGCCTTGACCGCCAGCGCGCCGTTGGCGGCGATGTCCACCTTGTGGCCCAGGTCTTCCAGCATCATGCGGATGATGATCTGGTTGGTCGGATAGTCTTCCGCGCACAGCACCTTGAGCTGATGGCTGTGCGGCTCGCGCGGCACATGCGGCACCACCGGCGGCGCCACGCCGTTCGGCAGCGGCAGCTCGAAGATGAAGGTGCTGCCCTGGCCCGGCGCGCTGACGGCGCTGATGGCGCCGCCCATCAGCTCCACCAGCTGGCGGCAGATCGCCAGTCCCAGGCCGGTGCCGCCGTAGCGGCGCGTGGTCGAGGCGTCGGCCTGTTCGAACTGCTGGAACAGGCGCGGTATCGCCTCCGGCTCGATGCCGATGCCGGTGTCGGTGACGCTGAAGCGGATGCGGTTGTGACGCGCGTCGTCCTCGTCGCCGGCGGCCGGCACGCGTTCGACACGCATGCGCACCGCGCCGTGGCGGGTGAACTTGAAGGCATTGCCGACCAGGTTGACCAGCACCTGGCGCAGCCGCGTCGGATCGCCGACCACGAACTGCGGCAGGTCGCTGCCGAACTCCAGGCTGAAGCCGATGCTGTGCGCCGCCGCCTGTTCCTCGAACAGCGCCACCACGTTCTCCACCGCCGCCGACAGCGAGAAGTCGATATTCTCGATCGACAGCTTGCCGGCCTCGATCTTGGAGAAGTCCAGCAGGTCGTTGATGATGGCCAGCAGCGACTGCGCATTGGCCTGGCCGCGCAGGATCTGCGCGCGCGTGGCCGCCGCCAGCTGCGGATCGCGCAGCGCGAAGCCGAGCATGCCGATCACGCCGGCCAGCGGGGTGCGCATCTCGTGACTCATGTTGGCCAGGAACTCGGACTTCTGGCGGGTGGCGTCTTCCGCCTTGTGCTTGGCGTGGCGCAGTTGATCGCGCGTCAGGCGCAGGGTCTGCAGCGCGTCGGCCAGCTGATGGTAGGCGCGGGCGTTTTCCAGCCCGGCCGCGGCGTGCGAGGCCAGCGTCTGCAGCATGTCCATGTGCACCTGCTGATAGGCGTTGCGCTCCGGGCTCTGCACGCTGAGCAGGCCGATCACGCGATCGCCGACGATCAGCGGTGCGTACATCAGCGAGTGCGCGGCGGCCACCGGCTGGCCGTCCTCGCGCTTGCAGGCCACCAGGTTGTCCAGGCCGGAGGCCTCCATGTAGGCGCCGTATTCGCGTTCGAAATCGTTGATGAAGACCGGCTGGCGGTGGGTGACGCACCACACTGCCAGCTGGTTGGGCTGGTCCATGCAGCGCTGGTAGGGCAAGGCGCGCACGCCGCCTTCGACGGCGAACGGGAAGTCGATCACGCCATCCTCCTCGCGCAGGAAGCCGATACCGAAGATGTGCGCGTTCATCAGATGATGGACGTGGCGGTACAGCGTCCGCATGGTGGTTTCCATGTCCAGCGTGGCGCTCATCTCGCGTCCCAGTTCGCTCAGCACCGAGATGTTGCGGTGCGCCTGCTCCACCTCCTCCTTCTGCCGCTCGGTATCGAGGCGGCGCTGCTCGGCCTCGGCGCGCTGGGCCTCCGCTTCCACCCGGCGCCGCTCCAGCTCCTGCTTCTGCAACTGCAGCTGCCGGTTCTTGAATTCGATTTCCGCCGTGCGCGCGCCGACCAGCTGCTCCAGGCGCAGCTGCTGGTGACGCAGCGCGCGCACCCGCGCGTGGTAGACCGCGTAGGCCGCGCCCAGCGCCGCCAGCATCATCAGGAAGCGGAACCACCAGGTCTTCCAGAACGGCGGCAGGATGGTGATCTGCAGCGAGGCGGCGTTGTCGTTCCAGACGCCATCCTTGTTGGCGGCCTTGACGCGGAACACGTAGCGGCCGGGGTCGAGGTTGGTGTAGGTGGCGAAGCGCTTGCTGGAATCGGTCACCACCCAGTCCTGGTCGAAGCCCTGCAGCTGGTAGGCGAAGCGGTTGCGCTGCGGCGCCGCGTAGTGCAGCGCCGCGAATTCCAGCGAGAACACCGAATCGGCATCGGGCAGCGTCAACGCGGCGGTGTGCTCGATCGCGGTCTTCAGCACGTCGGCGTGCTCGCCCTGCCCCGGCCGCACCGATTTGTTGAAGATCTGCAGATCGGTGATCACCACCGGCGGCGGCACGCGGTTTTCATGCACCTCGGCCGGCGCGAACGTGGTGATGCCGTTGAAGCCGCCGAAGTACAAGGTGCCGTCGGCCGCGCGCAGCGCCGCGCCGTCAAAGTAGGCGCCTTCGATGGTGCCGTCGGCGCCGCTGTAGTTGCGCACCAGCCCGCTGCCCAGGTTGAGGCGCGTGAGCCCGCTGTTGGTGCTCATCCACAGATTGCCGGCGTCGTCCGGCAGGATGGCGGCGATGGCGTCGTCGGCGATGCCGTCCTTGCGCAGGTAGCGGCGGAAGCGGATGCGGCCATCGGCCGTCTCCTCCATGCGGTTCAGGCCCGCCGCCGTGCCGACCCAGATGGTGCCGTCGGCCGCTTCGTACAGGTTGTGCACCTCGTCGTGACTGAGGCTGGACGGATCGGCCGCGTCGCGGCGGAAGTGGCGGAACTTGCCGCTCTTGCGGTCCAGCAGGTCGAGGCCATTGAAGGTGCCTATCCACAGCCGGCCCTTGCGGTCCTCCAGGATGGGCCGCACCACATTGTCGGACAGGCTGTCCGCATCGGCCGGATCGTGGCGGTAGGTGTGCACTTCCATGGTGCGCGGGTCGAGCCGGTGCAGGCCGCCACGCGAGGCGATCCACAGCAGTCCGGCGCGGTCGCCGACGATGTTGCGGATGGTGTCGCTGGCCGGATCGCCGCGCACGAAGGACAGCGCGCGGATCGCGCCGGTGGCCAGGTCGAGGTGGTTGACGCCGGCCTGGCTGCCCAGCCACAGGTTGCCGTCCGCCGCGCGCCACAGCGCGGTGACGATGTCGTTGCTGATGCTGTTGGCACGGCGCGGATCGTGGCGCCACACCTTGCTGCGGCCGCTGGCGGGGTCGTACAGATTCAGGCCGGCGGCGCTGCCCAGCCACAGCTTGCCCTGGCCGTCCGGCAGGATGGCGCGGATCTTGTTGTCCGACAGCGAATCGGCATCGTCGGCCTGGCGCACGATGCGCGCGAAGCCGCCGCTGCCGGTGTCGACGCGGCTGACGCCATCGTTCCAGGTGCCGACCCAGAAAGTGCCGACGCGGTCGCGGAACAGCGCCGAGATCTGGTTGTCCGCCACGCTGTGGGTGTCGTTGACCTGATGGCGGTACTGCACCAGCCGTTGCTCGTCCGGCAGCCAGCGGAACAGCCCATCGGCCAGCGAGCCGACCCACAGCAGTCCCTCGGTATCCTCGTACAGCGCGGTGATGCTGACGCCCGGCTGCAGTCCCTCGCGCGCGCCCAGGCGCCGGCGCTGCGGCTCCGCGCCCTGCAGCCGCCATTGTTCCAGGCCGCCCTGGGTGCCGACCCACAGCGTCTGCTTGCGGTCGACCTGCAGCGCCACCACCGAATTGAACTTGCTGTCGCCGCCGGCGTCCAGCGCGTAGTGGCGGAAGCGCGTGGCGCCCGGCGCCAGCATGTCCAGGCCGGAGGCGGTGCCGACCCACAGGCGGCCGGCGGCGTCGCGCGCCAGCGCGGTCACGTTGTCGTTGGCCAGGCTGCCGGCATCGGCCGGATCGTGGTGCCAGCTGGGGTGGCGCTGGCCTTCGGCGCCGAAGTGGTGCAAGCCGTCGGCGCTGGCGATCCACAGTCCGCCTTCGCCGTCGTCCTCGATGGCGCGCACGTGACGGTTGCCGTTGCCGCGCTGCGCCGACTCGCCGGGCTGAAAATGGGTGAAGCTGCGGGTGACGGCATCGTAGCGATCGAGGCCGCCGTCGGTGCCCACCCACAGCCGGCCGGCGCGGTCCAGGTGCAGCACGCGCACCCAGTTGTCGGCCAGGCTGCTGGGATCGGAGACGGCGCTCTTGTAGTTGATGGTACGGTAGCCGTCGTAGCGCGTCAGACCGGCCTGGGTGCCCAGCCAGATGAAGCCCTGGCGGTCCTGGGCGATGGCCAGCACCGATTCCTGCGCCAGCCCGTGTTCGACGCTGAGCTGCTCGAAGCGCAGCGTGCGCGGCGGCGCCCCGGCCGACGCCGCGGCGGCCCACAGCATCAGCACGGGCAACAGCGCCGGCAACAGCATCCGGCGGCAAAGACGGTTCAGGCGCGACATGGTCAGGATTCGAAAAAGGCCAGCACGTCGGCGCGGCGCGCCTGGGTGTCGCGCTGGCCGAGGCGTATCAGCTCGCAGGTGTAGGTGGATTCGAACAGCAGATAGGACGCCAGCGCGGCGCCGCGCGCCTCGGTCGCGCCTATGCCGGACAGCATGGCGCGGATCGGCGCCGGCAGGCTGGCGATATGGCGGGTGGCGATATCGTCCAGCCGTTCCGACGGCGCGATCACCAGCAGCTTGACGGGCCGCAGCGGCGTCTGTTCCAGGTACTCGGCCGGCAGCAGCGACAGGGTGCGGTTGATGCGCTCCAGCCGTTCGATGTCGACCGCCAGGCCGTCCAGGAAGATCGAGGACAGCGCGTGGCCGGCGATCTGCGCCAGGCTGGGGTAGCGCGCGGCGTTCTTTTCGGCGGCGCTGCGCGGCGGTTCGGTCAGGCGGCCGGCGCCCACCACCAGCACCTTGCTGGCGCCCAGGTGAATCGCCGGCGAGATCGGCGCCAGCTGGCGCATCGAGCCGTCGCCGCAGTATTCGCGGTGGCCGCCCATGTACAGCGGCGTGGCCGGGAAAATGAAGGGGATCGCCGACGACGCCAGCAGGTGCTCGACGCCGATCTGGTCGGGCAGCGCCAGGCGCTGCGTGCGCACCCACGGCACGATCTCGGACGCGGTCTGGTAAAACGTCAGGTGGTTGCCGGCGGTGTAGGACGAGGCGGTGACGGCCAGCGCGTGCAGCAGCCCTTCCGACAGCGCCGCGTCCAGGCGCGGCAGGTCCAGCATGCGGTGCAGCAGCCCGACCAGCGGGGTGTTATCGAGCAGCGAGGCCGGCGGCGCCGCGCGCCATTTGCGCAGCAGCCAGCCGAACGACAGCAGCGACAGCCAGCGCGCGCCGGAGCGGATCACGCCCAGCGAATCGGCGCGGTAGACCTGTTCCACCTCGATGTGCTGCCACACGTCCAGCAGCTTTTGTACGCCCTCGCCGAAGTTGTCGGCGCGGCAGGCCAGCGCGGTGGCGTTGATGGCGCCGGCCGAGGTGCCGCAGATGATCTCGAACGGATTGCGTGCCGGCGGCCAGCCCTCCTCCCACAAAATCTCCGAAATCGCCTGCAGCACCCCGATCTGGTAAGCGGCGCGTGCCCCACCGCCCGTCAGTATCAGGCCGGTTTTCTTTTGAAGTCCCATGTTACTAGATTAACAGGGTCGGCGCAGATTGGGGAAGATGTAAACATTCTAATTTCAGTCGCCCAGCACGATGCCCTCGCGGCGCGGGTCGGCGCCGCCGAACCACTCCTCCCGGCCGTTGACGGTGCGGCGCTGGATGCCCTGCAGGCCGGAGTTCTGCTCGTATTCGACGATCTGGTGGCCGCGCGCCTTCAGTTGCTCGACCACGGCGCGGCTGACGCGGCCCGCTTCCAGCTCGGTCGGACCGTTGCGGCTGCCCATGTTCGGCAGGCTGATGGCCTGCTGCACGTCCAGCCCCCAGTCCAGCGTTCCCACCAGCACCTTGGCCACGTAGTTGATGATGGCCGAACCGCCCGGCGAGCCGGTGGCCAGCACCAGCTTGTGCGTGCCCTTGTCGAACACCAGCGTCGGCGACATGGCGCTGCGCGGGCGCTTGCCCGGCTGCACGCGGTTGGCGATCGGGCCGTCCGCATCCTGCGAGGCGAACGAGAAATCGGTCAGCTGGTTGTTCAGCATGAAGCCATCCACCATCTGGCGCGCGCCGAAGGCGTCTTCCACCGAGGTGGTCATCGACAGGCCGCCGCCGAACTGGTCGACCGCCACCAGGTGCGAGGTGGACGGCTTCTGGATCGCGTTGTCGGTGCCCCAGGCCACCTGCATGGTGTCCGGCGTGCCGTATTTCGCGCGGCCCATGGAGCGCTCGCCGATCAGCGCCGCGCGCTGTTTCAGGTAGCCCTTGTCCAGCATGGCGCCGATGCCCTTGCCGGGCAGTGGCACGAAGTCGGTGTCGGCCACGTAGCGGTCGCGGTCGGCGTAGGCCAGGCGTCCGGCCTCGCTGAACAGGTGGATGCCGTCGGCGCTCAGCTGGCCGCCGTTAAGCTGCGGCTTGTACGGGCTGATGTCCTTCACTTCGAGGATGCCCAGCATCTGCGCGATGGCGATGCCGCCCGACGATGGCGGCGGCGCGCCGCACACGGTCCACTGCTTGTAGTCGCTGCACACCGGATCGCGCTCCTTGGCGCGGTAGCCGGCGATGTCGGCGGCGGTCAGCTCGCCCGGATTGGTCGGATGCGAGGCCACCTTGGCGGCGATGTCGCGGGCGATGTGGCCCTGGTAAAAGGCGTCGGCGCCGCCGTCGGCGATTTCGCGCAGGGTGCGGCCCAGCTCCGGGTTTTTCAGCAGATAGCCGACCGGGCGCGGTTTGCCGTCGGCGTCGTAGAAATAGGCGCGCGCGGTGGGGTCGCGCATCAGGTATTTGTCGTAGGAGATCAGCGCGTTCAGGCGCGGGCTGACGGCAAAGCCGCCTTCCGCCAGCTGGATCGCCGGCTGGAACAGCGTCTTCCACGGCAGTTTGCCATGCTGCTTGTGCGCCAGCTCCAACATGCGCAGCACGCCGGGCGCGCCGGTCGAGCGGCCGCCGACGATGCCCTCGGCGCGCGACACCGGCTTGCCGTTCTGGTCCTGGAACAGGTGTTCGTCGGCGGCGGCGGGCGCGGTTTCGCGGCCGTCGTAGGATTGCACGCGCTGGCCGTCGGCGTACAGCAGGAAGGAACCGCCGCCGATGCCCGACGATTGCGGCTCCACCAGCGTCAGCACCATCTGCATGGCGATGGCCGCGTCAATGGCGGCACCGCCCTGCTTCAGCATCTGGTAGCCGGCCTGGGTGGCCAGCGGATTGGCCGCGGCCACCATGAATTTTTGCGAGGATTTGCCGGCTTTGGCGTTGTAGCCGGTGGCGATTTCCGGCGCGGCGTCCGGGGTGGTGCGTTGCGCGTGCACCGGCGCGTGCAGCGCGCCGAGGATGGCGAAGCTCAGCGCCAGGGTCTTCAAACGATACATGGACTCTCCAGGGACAAGGCACCCTGCATCGTACACGAAATCGTGTAAACGGTATTACCGCGGCATTAGCGGGCCATCACGAATGCGCCGGAGGCGATCAGCAGCATGCCGGCGATCTTGGTCGGCGTCATGGCCTCTTGCAGCAGGACGCTGCCGGCCAGCGCCACCAGCGCCATGGTGATCGCGGTCATCACCGGATAGGCCAGGCTGATTTGCAGCTTCTGCAGCGCCACCGAATAGCAGACGAAGCCCAGCACATAGGTGGTGACCGCGCCGCCCAGCCACATCAAACGGGTCAGGTTGATGCCATTGCCGCCGTAGACGCTGGAGAGCTTGATCAGATAGGTGGCGGCGGCGCTGGCGACGGACGCCAGCGCACACCACAGAAAGCCTGCGAAAGTTGGATTCATAGAGCGTGAAAGTGAGGGGTGGGAATCTTGTTTTTCTGATTATACTACGCCCACCGTCCCCGCCCCGTTCACTTTGCTTGCATGCGGATAGCGCCGTCGAGGCGGATGGTTTCACCGTTCAGCATCGGGTTCTCCAGAATGGCGCGCGCCAGCTGGGCGTATTCGGCCGGCTTGCCCAGGCGCGGCGGGAACGGCACCATGGCGCCCAGCGCGTCCTGCACTTCTTGCGGCATGCCCATCAGCATCGGCGTTTCGAAGATGCCGGGGGCGATGGTCATCACGCGGATGCCGTTGCGCGACAGGTCGCGCGCCATCGGCAGCGTCATGCCGGCCACCGCGGCCTTGGAGGCGGCGTAGGCGGCCTGGCCGATCTGGCCGTCGAACGCGGCCACCGAGGCGGTATTGATGATCACGCCGCGTTCGCCGGTGTCCAGCGGTTCGTGTTTGCTCATCGCCTCGGCCGCCAGGCGCGCCATGTTGAAGCTGCCGACCAGGTTGATGTTGACCACGCGCTGGAACAGCTCCAGCGGATGGGGGCCATCCTTGCCCACCGTCTTCGCGGCCGGCGCCACGCCGGCGCAGTTGATGATGCCGCGCAGCGTGCCTTGCCGCAGCGCGGCCGCCACCACCGCGCGGCCGTCGGCTTCCGAGGTGACGTCGCAGCGCACGAAGGCGCCGTTCAACTCGGCGGCCAGCGCCTCGCCGGCCTCGGCCTGGACGTCGGCCAGCACCACCCTGCCGCCCTGTTCCACGATCATGCGCGCGGTGGCCGCGCCCAGTCCCGACGCGCCGCCGGTGACGATGAATACATTGCCTTGAATTTGCATGTCTGTCCTCTATTCTTGGGTTTGACGTTTACGTTAACGTCATCCAATTATAGCGGGAATGATCTGCGCCAGGCGCTGCACTTCGTAGGTCGGGATGGCGGCCGAGCCGTTTGCCAGGCCGGTCGGATTGAACCAGCAGCTGTCGATGCCGAAGCGGTTGGCGCCGAGGATGTCGGCATCGAGGCGGTCGCCGACGATCACCGTTTCGGCCTTGGCGAAATAGCGCGCCATGGCGGCCGTGTAATCGAAGAAGCGGGTGTCGGGCTTGGCGTAGCCGCAGGCTTCCGAGGTCGAGATGAAGGAAATGTGGTGGCGCAGACCCGAGGCGGCGATGCGGCGGTGCTGGATCGCCGCGACGCCGTTGGTGATGATGCCGACCTCGCCGGCGGCCGCCAGCGTTTCCAGCAGCGGCAGCGCGCCGTCGATCAGCACCACGGTCTCGGCCAGCGCCTCCAGGTACAGTCGGCTGGCGGCCTCGGGGTCCAGCGCCAGCCGGTGATCGGCGAAGGTGCGGCGGAAGCGTTCGACTTTCAGAAAATCCTTGCTGACGGCGCCGGTTTCAAAGTCGCGCCACAGCGCCAGGTTGATGGCCTGATAGTGCGGGAACAGGCCGGGCGGCGTATCGGCCAGGCCCAGCGCATCCATGGTGAGCGCGAAGGAGCGTTGTTCGGAAGCCTGGAAATCCAGCAGCGTATCGTCGAGATCGAATAAAAACAGTTTATGCCTCATCCCGCGAGTGTAGCGTGAAATCCGGGGTCAGGTCTGACTTTCGGACACGAACTCTGCCGTAAGCGCGCTTACGGCTGGGTTCGTGACGCAATGGAAGACCTGACCCCGGATTAGCACTGGATGAGGCCGCCGGCCTTGGTGCAGGTTTTGCCGGACGGGGCCATCACGCCGCTGCCGACGTTGTTGTAGCGCTTGCCGTTGGCGCCGAAGCAGCCGCCGGCGTCGCAACTGGTGGCCGGCACCGGCGCCGGCGGCGCCGCCAGCGGCTGCGACGGCTTCACCGGCGGCATGCCGACTTGCGGCGCCTGTTTCACCTGCGGCATCGGCTGTATGATCTGCGGCACCGGCCGGCGCGGCATCGGCACCTGGGACGGCGCCGTACGGCACGGCTCGACCGCCAGCGATTTGCCATCCTTGGCCAAAGTGCAGACCGGCAATCTGGCGTACTCGGCGTCCGTCGCCGGCGCGCCGTCGTCCGCCCAGGCGTACTCGCACATCAGCATGCCGAACAGGAACACGGCGGTGAATGCGGCGGGTTTGGCGATGTTCATGGTCTTCCCTCCCTGTCTCCATTATTAGCAGACGCACGGTAGCAGGGAAGCCACGGAAACAATTGGTAACGCTTAGCGCCCGCGCCGCACCGTGATGCCGACCGAGGTGCAGGCATAACCGTACAGTTCCAGCTTCAGATGCGCCGGGCCGCTCTGCGGCGTCGGGCTGGCGAACGGCACCGTGTCCACATAGCCATCGAGGAAGTGGGCGTCCGGCGCAATGACAAATTGCGCCACCTCATGACCACGCGCGCGCAGCTCGGCAATCAAGGCGTCCCAATCCTTGCGGCGATACAGCACTGTCGATCCACTCTCCACCGTGGCATCGTTGGAGCTGAGGTTGAATTCGGTCGTGTGGCATGCGACGCCACCCACCTTCAGGGTCTGCTCGACGCTGTTGATGATGAAGTCCAGACCCAGCTGCAGGCTGCCCAAGTGCTCCAGCGCACACGACGACCAGCAGAAATCATAGTCGCGCAAGTCTGCATCGATGGCGTTCATGTCGCATTCGCGGAACTGCACCCGCTGGCGGAATGCCTCGGTGTCGATAATGCCGGCGTGCGGGATGGTGTCTATGGCGCTGCTGTACTGGCCGTTGCTGCTCCAGCCCTGCGCCTGGTCGACACTTTGCGGTGCATCGGTGGCAGTGACCTGCATGCCGCCCTGGGCGAACAGCGCCGGCATGCGCTCGGTGCCGACCCCGAAGCCCAGCGCACGTTTGCCGGGCGCCACCACGCCGCTGGTCTGCGCCGCGTTGACGATGTAGGCCCATTCCCAGAATTTACGGTGCAGCATCGGCGGAATCGCCATCGCGCGCGCGATGGCGCTGAAGCGCGGATGATAAAAATCCGCCGCAGAGCAGGTCGAATAGGGCATGAACGGCTGATGCGGGTCGGATTGATAAACGTCGATCGGCGGCAGGAAGATCTGGGCCGAAGCTTTTAATTTCTCCGCCATCAGCGCGTCCACGCGTTGCGAGACAATAGGCTCGGCAACACGCGAAATAATGCGCCGCAAGGCGGCGCGAGGAGATAGGGTATTAATCACGTGGAAATCTTTATGAAAAGTTCACGTGAAGATATTAAGCGCCTGCGTCTGCTCGAAATCTCGCAGATTGTCACGCGACCGCGAGTTTCGTGTAAGGAAAAGTAACAGCGGCCGCACTACGCGCTGGGTCAAGCTCAGCCCACCGCCAGCCAGCCAGTCGCCGGCAGCAGCGGTACCAGCAGCAGCGCGACGATGTTGATGATCTTGATCAGCGGATTCACCGCCGGCCCGGCCGTGTCCTTGTACGGGTCGCCGACGGTGTCGCCGGTCACCGCCGCCTTGTGCGCGTCCGAGCCCTTGCCGCCGTGGTGGCCGTCTTCGATGTATTTCTTGGCGTTGTCCCAGGCGCCGCCGCCGGTGGTCATGGAAATCGCCACGAACAGGCCGGTGATGATGGTGCCCATCAGCATGCCGCCCAGCGCGGCCGCGCCCAGCAGCATGCCGACGATGATCGGCACCACCACCGGCAGCAGTGACGGGATGATCATTTCCTTGATGGCCGAGGCGGTCAGCATGTCGACCGCCTTGTCGTACTGCGGCTTGCCGCTGCCGTCCATGATGCCCTGGATGTCGCGGAACTGGCGCCGCACCTCGACCACCACCGCGCCGGCCGCGCGCCCCACCGCTTCCATCGCCATCGCGCCGAACAGGTAGGGCACCAGGCCGCCGACGATCAGGCCGACGATCACCATCGGATTCGACAGGTCGAAGGCGATGCTGCGTCCGGCCGATTCCAGCGCGTGCGTATAGTCGGCGAACAGCACCAGCGAGGCCAGCCCGGCCGAGCCGATCGCGTAGCCCTTGGTCACGGCCTTGGTGGTGTTGCCGACCGCGTCCAGCGGGTCGGTGATGGCGCGCACCGAGTCCGGCATGCCCGACATTTCGGCGATGCCGCCGGCGTTGTCGGTGATCGGGCCGTAGGCGTCCAGCGCCACCACGATGCCGGCCATCGACAGCATGGCCGTGGCCGCGATCGCCACACCGTACAGCTGGCCCTGCTGATAGGACACCAGGATCGCCACGCACACCGCCAGCACCGGCCACGCGGTCGACTTCATCGACACGCCCAGGCCGGCGATGATGTTGGTGCCGTGGCCGGTGGTCGAGGCTTCGGCGATGTGCCTCACGGGATGAAAATCGGTGCCGGTGTAGTACTCGGTGATGTAGACCATCAGCCCGGTCAGGACGATGCCGACCACGGCGCAGCCCATCATCTTCATGCGCATGGCCTGGTCCGGCCACAGCTGCCAGGTCACCGCCGCGAAGCCGATCAGCGACAGGATCGCCGCCCACCATAGCCCGGTGTACAGCGCCGACATGATTTTCTTGCCGGGTTTGGCCTTGACCATGAAGCAACCGATGATGGAGGCAATGATGGACACCGCGCCCAGCAGCAGCGGATAGATCACCGCCGTGGTGCCCATGCCGCCCATCAGCAGCGCGCCCAGCAGCATGGTGGCGATCAGCGTCACCACATAGGTTTCGAACAGGTCGGCCGCCATGCCGGCGCAGTCGCCGACATTGTCGCCGACGTTATCGGCGATCACCGCCGGGTTACGCGGATCGTCCTCGGGAATGCCGGCCTCGACCTTGCCGACCAGGTCGGCGCCGACGTCGGCGCCCTTGGTGAAGATGCCGCCGCCCAGCCGCGCAAAAATCGAAATCAGCGAGGCGCCGAACGCCAGCCCGATCAGTGGTTCGATCACCTTGTGCAGATCGATGCCGGGCGCCACGCCGGCCGTCAGGAACACGTAGAACAGCGTCACGCCCAGCAGGCCCAGGCCGACCACCAGCATGCCGGTGATGGCGCCGCCCTTGAACGCGACTTCCAGCGCCTGGTTCATGCCCTTGGTCGCCGCCTGGGCCGTGCGCACGTTGGCGCGCACCGAGACGTTCATGCCGATGAAGCCGCAGGCGCCGGACAGCAGCGCGCCCACCAGGAAGCCGATGGCGGTACTCAGGTCGAGCAGCACGGCAATGAGTATCAGCAGCACCACGCCGACAATCGCGATGGTGCGGTACTGGCGCGCCAGGTAGGCGGCGGCGCCCTGCTGGATCGCCAGGGCGATTTCCTGCATGCGCGGGTTGCCCGCGTCCTGCCGCAAAATCCAGTTGCGCGACCATAATCCATAAACCACGGCGATGACGCCGCAGACCACTGCTAACCACAGGCTGGCTGCCATAGTGTCCCCTTGTTATGTTGATCAAGCCTTACAAACCACACTTCAACCAGCTGCTGCTTGTGGCAGCAGCTCGCGAACCTGCGAACTGCAAATCTGAAAAACGGGATGGCGCCAGCTATAAAAAAGCGGACCCTAGGTCCGCTCTACTTTACCGCTTATTGCGACAGCGCGGCAAACGCGGCGTCGCGGATCTGGTCCACCGGACCGACACCTTCGATACGGCGGTATTTCGGTGCGCCGGCTTCGCCCGTCTGCGCCCAGTTGTTGTAGTAGCTGAGCAGCACTTCGGTCTGGTTGTGATACACGTCCAGACGCTTCTTGACCACCTCGGCCTTGTCGTCGTCGCGCTGCACCAGCGGCTCGCCGGTGACGTCGTCGGTGCCTTCGACCTTGGGCGGGTTGAACTTGATGTGGTAGACGCGGCCCGAGCCCGGATGGCAGCGGCGACCGTCGATACGCTCGATGATCTGTTCGTCCGGCACGGCGATTTCCAGCACGTAATCGATGGCCACGCCGCTGTCCTTCATGGCGTCGGCCTGGGCGATGGTGCGCGGGAAGCCGTCGAACAGGTAGCCGTTCTGGCAGTCGGCCTGCTTCAGGCGGTCTTTCACCAGGCCGATGATGATGTCGTCCGATACCAGGCCGCCCGCGTCCATGACCTTCTTGGCAGCCAGGCCCAGCTCCGTGCCTTCCTTGATCGCGGCACGCAGCATATCACCAGTGGAAATTTGCGGGATGTTATATTTTTCTTTGATGAAATTAGCCTGAGTGCCCTTGCCGGCACCTGGTGCTCCTAACAGAATGAGACGCATGAAGTTTCCTAAAAACAGATATAAGGTATGGTTGGTCGGTATCGGATCGTACGAAACTTACCACAAAATGTCGTGACAACGCCACCTGACAGCCGATATACCGTATGAATATCGCACAGTTATGGACCTTATATCAGTCCTGACTGACAACTGCCTGACGTTGTTTTGATATAAATCAATAGTGCCGGCGCACGCGGGCCAGATCTTCCGGCGTATCGACTCCGGCGGCCGGGGCCGCATCGGTGACGTGCACGGCGATCGGATAACCGTGCCACAGCACGCGCAGCTGTTCCAGCGCTTCGATGCTTTCCAGCGGCGACACTGGCAGCGCCGGGTAGGCTTGCAGGAAGTCGTTGCGGTAGGCGTACAGCCCGATGTGACGCAGCGGCACGTAGCCGGCGGGCAGGTTGTCCCTGCCCTGCGCGAAGGCGTCGCGATGCCACGGGATGGTGGCGCGCGAGAAATACAGGGCACGGCCGGCCTTGTCCAGCACCACCTTCACCACGTTCGGGTTGAAGGCGCCGGCGGCGTCGTGCAGCGGATGGGCGCAGGTGGCCATCGGCACGTCGGCATCGATGCGCGCGGCGGCGGCCTGCAACAGCGCCGGGTCGATCAGCGGTTCGTCGCCCTGCAGGTTGACCACCACCGCATCGGCCGCCAGGTTCAGCGCGCGCGCCACCTCGGCGATGCGGTCGGTGCCGGACGGATGGTCGGCGCGGGTCATGATCGCTTCCACGCCGTGCGCGGCGCAGGCGGCCTGGATGTCGGCGTGGTCGGTGGCGACGATCACGCGCGCGGCGCCCGCCTGCTGCGCGCGCTCGGCCACGCGCACCACCATCGGCTTGCCGCCCAGGTCGGCCAGCGGCTTGTTCGGCAGCCGGGTCGAGGCCAGGCGCGCCGGAATGATGACGATGAACGACACTGTTACTCCGCCTTGTCCTGCAGGGTGCGGGCCTCGTCGGCCCACATGATGGGGATGCCGTCGCGGATCGGATAGGCCAGGCGGTCGCCCTTGCAGATCATTTCCTGCGCCTTTTTATCGTATTCCAGGGGGCCTTTGCAGACCGGGCAAACCAGGATATCAAGCAATCGAGCGTCCACGACATTTCTCCACAATTTGGTCGGCCAGCGCGTCGTCGAGACGCGCCGTCACCGGGACGACCCACAATCTCGGGTCGCCGCTGAGTTCTTCAATTTGCGCACATTTTACTGCATCCTTCTCGGTCATCAAGATCAGGTCGGCTTCGAGGCCGGCAAAAGGCCGGTCCTGGAAGTCGTGATGATCGGGCAAAGGCAGCTCGGTGATGCGCAGGCCGGCCGCCTTGAGCATGGCGAAAAAGCGTGCGGGGTTGCCGATGCCGGCGGCGGCGGCGATGCGCAGGCCCTCGCGGCTGGCGGCCTGCGCCAGCTCGGCCAATGGGCGCTGCCGGCTGCGGTCGCGCAGCTGTTCGGCGA
>NZ_SPVG01000104.1 GCF_004614165.1 Duganella callida
AACCGCTGACCTCTTGCATGCCAT
Organism: Duganella callida; assembly: GCF_004614165.1. Lineage (GTDB taxonomy): Bacteria > Pseudomonadota > Gammaproteobacteria > Burkholderiales > Burkholderiaceae_D > Rugamonas > Rugamonas callida. The sequence goes on from NZ_SPVG01000104.1 coordinate 25, forward strand.
GCAAGCGCTCTCCCAGCTGAGCTATACCCCCGTTTGCGCGAGAGACAAGAGTATAGCAGAGGCTCCGTATATTGCAAATACCCTTTTGCAACTTTGCCTCTGCTCCATACAATAAATCAGAGGAAGCGGTGCAGGCGCGCCAGTACCGTGTCGCGGCCGAAGATTTGCAGCACCGCGTCGATGGCCGGGGTCTGCAGCTGACCTGTGATGAACAGGCGCAGCGGCATCGCCAGTTGCGGCATCTTCAGACCATTGGCGGCCAGCACTTCCTTGATCATGGCGGCCAGCGCCTCCTTGCTCCATTCCACGGTCTTGCAGCGGTCGGCGAACTGCGCCAGCGCCGGCTTGACGGCGTCGGTGACGTGCTGGGCCAGCAGCGCGGCGTCCGGTTGCGGCTCGCGGTAGAACAGCATGGCGGCGTCGGCCAGTTCGTTGACGGTGTTGGTACGCTCCTTCATCAGCGCCAGCACCACCGGCAGCGCCGGCGCGGCGTCGAACACGGCGCCCGCTTCCAGCATGCGCGGCTTGGCCAGTTCGGCCAGACGTTCATTGTCGGCCTGCTTGATATAGTGGTTGTTCAGCCAGTTCAGCTTTTCGATGTTGAACTGCGCGGCAGAATTCGACAGGTGGGTGCCGTCGAACCATGCGATCACCTGGTCCATCGAGAACACCTCGTCATCGCCGTGGCTCCAGCCCAGGCGCGCCAGGTAGTTCAGGATCGCTTCCGGCAGATAGCCCTGGGCCGGATACTGCATCACATTCACCGCGTCCTTACGCTTGGACATTTTCTGGCCGTCCGAACCCAGTATCATCGGCAGGTGGCCGTATTCCGGCAGCGGCGCGCCGATCGCGCGCAGGATGTTGATCTGGCGCGGGGTATTGTTGACGTGGTCGTCGCCGCGCAGCACGTGGCTGATCTGCATGTCCAGGTCGTCGATGGCCACGCAGAAGTTATAGGTCGGCGTGCCGTCCGGGCGGGCGATCACCAGGTCGTCCAGCTCCTTGTTGGAGATGGTGATCGGGCCCTTGACGAAATCGTTCCAGGTCACCTCGCCGTCGAGCGGATTCCGGAAGCGCACCACCGGCTTGCGGCCTTCCGGAATCGCCGGCAGCACCTTGCCCGGTTCCGGACGCCAGGTGCCGTCGTAGCGCGGTTTCTCGCCGGCGGCGCGGAAGCGCTCGCGCATGGCTTCCACTTCTTCCGGCGACGAATAGCAGTGATAGGCGGTGCCGGCGTCCAGCATCTGCGCCACCACTTCGCGGTAGCGGTCCATGCGCTGCATCTGGTAGAACGGACCTTCATCGTGATTCAGGCCCAGCCAGGCCATGCCGTCGATGATGGCCTGCACCGCTTCCGGGGTCGAGCGCTCCAGGTCGGTGTCCTCGATACGCAGCACGAAGGTGCCGCCGAAGTGGCGGGCGAAGGCCCAGGAGTACAGCGCCGTACGGGCGCCGCCGAGGTGCAGGTAGCCGGTCGGGCTGGGAGCGAAACGGGTGCGGACTGGCTTGGATGGTGCCGGTGTTGGAGCGTTGGTCATCGAAGTAAAAAAGCTGAGATATAAAAGCGCTATTTTACCGCGTCGGCGAGCGCCTGGCGCTCGAAGCCGGCCCGGTACTGCTCCTGGGCGTCGGCGCGGGTGTTAATTTCGAACAGCAGGCCGCCCGGCGCCTCGCAGAAAAAGCGCGTGCCGCGCGGGTGCTGGAACACCTCGCTGTGCATGACGACGCCCTGCGCCTGCCAGCGCCGGTGCAGCTCGCGCACTTCATCCACGCTGGGCAGCTCGAAGCCGAGGTGGAAATTGTGTGGCCACACTACGGCGTGGTCCTTGCCTTCGATAACGATGTCGAAGCCGCCACGCTTGAGCATGGCAAACGCGGGGCCGCCATATTCCTGAGTGCAGCCGAGCTGCTGCACGAAGAAGCTGGCGGTGGCCTGGACGTCGCTGGACGGGAAGCTGAGGTGATTGAATTTCATGGTCGTTCTCCTGTTGGTGAAGGCAACAGAATACAAACCGCACGGCCGGCGCTCAACTCGCTTTAATTTCGCCAAAAGCCCTTTGCGCTCAAGGACTTGCGCGCAGGACGCGGCGATTGCTCACATTTACCAGCCGCCGAAGCGCTGCCACACCGGCCAGGCGCCGCCTTTACGTGGGATGACGTGGTAGCGGGTGTGCTGGGCGCCGGTGGCGCAGGCGTGATTGGGCAGCACGCGCAGGCTGGTGCCGACCGGGAAGCGCTCGACGATGTCGCCCTCGCCCGTCCATTGCAGCACGCCGTGTTCCTGGTTGGCCTTGCCGAAGCCGAGACCGGCCACCGGCTTGCCGTCCGCGTCGCAGACCAGGCCGTAGCCGTGGTCCTGGTGGCCGAGGTCGCGGCTCATGGCCATCCAGCCGCCATCGGTGATGATCCAGTTCTGATCCAGGCGGTGGCCGATCACCGTGCACAGCACGCTGATGGCGATGTCGTCGATGCCGCACACGCCGACTTCGGCCATCACCAGATCGAAAAACACATAGACGCCGGCGCGCACCTCGGTCACGCCGTCCAGATGCCGGGCGCTGAGGGCGGTGGGCGTGGAGCCGACGCTGACCACCGGACAATCGTAGCCGGCCGCGCGCAGTTTTTCGGCGGCGGCCACGCAACGCAAGCGCTCCTGTTCCGCCATCTGCGCCAGCGCTTCCGGCGTGTTCAGGTCGTAGGAAGCGCCGGCGTGCGTCATCACGCCTTTCAGCCGGGCGCCGCCGCGCAGCTCGGCGGCCGTGGCCAGCAGCAGCGGATCGTCGGGCTTGATACCGGAGCGATGGCCATCGGTATCGACCTCGATCATCACCTCGTGGCAGATGCCATGCTGCTCGCCGTGACGGGCAATCTGCGCAGCCATGGCCGGCGACTCCACCAGCAAGGTCAGACGCAGGCCATGCCGGATCAGCCTCAGCGCGTGATCCAGCTTGTTGGGCACGATCGCCACCGCATACAGAATATCCTCGATGCCGGCGCGGAAGAATTCCTCCGCCTCCTTCAAAGTCGAGACGGTGATGCCATGCGCCCCCTCGGCCATCTGGTGCCGCACCACTTCCAGACATTTGCTGGTCTTGACGTGCGGCCGGAACGACACCCCCAGCTGGTTCATACGGTTCTGCATGCGCTCGATGTTGTGCTGCATGCGGCGCTCATCCAACAGCAGGGCCGGGGTTTCCAGGTTTTGCATGACTCACTCCTTGTATCACGATACAATACATTTTATCCAGTTTTAGACAAAACGCCAATCATGAATAATCAATTGCTGCTGTTGGACCGCGATGCGGTCGCCCGGCTGATGCAGCCCGACACCGTGCTCGACGCCGTGCGCACTGCATTCACACTGCACGGGTCGGGCCAGGGCCGCGGCTTTCCGGTGGTGCGCGAGGCGCTGGCCACCGGCGGCGTATTCGGCATCAAATCAGGCGATGTGGCGTCGCGCGACCTGCTCGGCTTCAAGGCGGCCGGTTTCTGGCCAGGCAACCGCGAGCTGGGCAGCGAACCGCACCAGGCCACCATCATGTTATTCGATCCGGCGACAGGACGGCCGCGCTGCATCATGGACGGCAACGCGATCACCACCGCGCGCACGGCCGCCGCCGGCGAGCTGGGCCTGCGCACGCTGGCGCGGCAGGAAGCCGTCTCGCTCTGCGTCTTCGGCACCGGCGTGCAGGCTGCCGCGCAACTGGCGGCGGCGGTGCGCGCCCTGCCTTCCTTGCGCGAACTGCGCTACGTCTCGCGCAGCGGCCAGCCGGACGGTGCCTTCGAAGCGCGTTGCGCCGCTTTGGGTGCGAACGGCCGCACGCTGACGCACGCGATAGACGCTGATGCCGCCGTGGCCGCCAGCGATATCGTCGTCACCGCAACCCCGGCGCGCGGCCCGCTGTTCAGCGCGGACGCGGTCCGGCCCGGCACCCACATCAACGCCGTCGGCGCCGACACACGCGGCAAGCGCGAACTGCCGGAAGGCTTGCTGGAACGTGCCCGCGTGGTGGTGGACGACCAGCGGCAGGCGAAGGCACTGGGGGAAATGCAATGGGCGACAGGCATCGACTGCGTGCAGCTAGGCGACCTGCTGACGGGACAAGCATGGTTCACGCGCGAGCCGGACGACATCACGATTTTTGACATGACCGGCCTGGCCTTGCAGGATCTGGTGCTGGGTCAATATCTGTTCGACGCCGCGCGTCTTGAAGGCGACGGCCTCAGCATAGCCTGGCCGTGGTAATCCGCTCCCCTGTCATTCCCGCGCAGGCGGGAATGACATGCTATGTCAAGACATTCAGGTAACCCGACACCGAACCGCGGATGCGCCGGGCAAGGTCGTCTGCATCGCGCTCGCCGCGTTCGCCGGCGGCATCGGTCATGCCGCGGATGATGGCCAGCAGGTCGGCGGCGGCCTGCGTGAGCTGAGCGGCGTCGCAGGCATGGCCGGGCGCCTCCGGCTTGGCGAGGATGTCGGCCATCAGCACGTAGAAGCTGGGGCCTTGGTTCAAGGCGGCGCGGATGTCGGGGCGACCTTCCTGCTGATCAAGCAGCCGCGCCAGATGAGGCCGGGCCAGCTGCTGTTGCGCGGCGACGGCGATGAACGCATCCATGGCCTCGCGCCAGTCGGGCAAGGCGGAAGCTGCTGCTGCCGCCGTGCGGAACTTGCCCTCCTCGCGCTGCAGCAGCGCCAGGGTCAGGGCATCCTTGGAGGGGAAATATTGGTACAGCGTGCCGATACTGGCGCCGGCGCGCCGGGCGATGGCGTTGGTGTTGAAGCCTGCCAGCCCGCCCTCCTCCAGCACCAGCGCCGCCGCTTCCAGCAGCGCGTCCACCGTGTGCGCCGCGCGTGTCTGGCGCGGCGCCTTGCGTGCGCCCAAGGCGACGGGCGGTCTCGCCATTAATCGTTCTTGACGACGATGGTCGGGAACTTGCTGGTCATGTCCTTGGCCTTTTCCGACACCTGCACGGCCACCTTGCGCGCGATCTCCTTGTAGATCGCGGCGACCTTGCCGTCGGGGTCGGCCACCACGGTCGGCTTGCCGGAATCGGCCTGCTCGCGGATGGACATGGTCAGCGGCAGCGCGCCCAGGAAGTCGACGCCGAAGTCGGCGCACATCTTGGCGCCGCCGCCGTGGCCGAAGATCTCTTCAGCATGGCCGCAATTGGTGCAGATGTGCACGCTCATGTTCTCGACCACGCCGAGGATGGGGATGCCGACCTTCTCGAACATCTTCAGGCCCTTGCGCGCGTCCAGCAGCGCGATGTCCTGCGGGGTGGTGACGATCACCGCACCGGTGACCGGCACTTTCTGCGACAGGGTCAGCTGGATGTCGCCGGTGCCCGGCGGCATGTCGACGATCAGGTAATCAAGATCGCGCCAATTGGTCTGCTCCAGCAGCTGCTGCAGCGCCTGGGTGACCATCGGGCCGCGCCACACCATCGGCTCGTCCGGATCGATCAGGAAGCCGATCGACGATACCTGCACGCCGTAGTTCTCCAGCGGCTCCATCGACTTGCCGTCCTTGGTCTCCGGACGGCCTTTCACGCCCAGCATCATCGGCTGCGACGGACCGTAGATGTCGGCGTCGAGCAGGCCCACCGAGGCGCCCTCGGCGGCCAGCGCCAGCGCCAGGTTGACGGCCGTGGTCGATTTGCCGACGCCGCCCTTGCCCGAGGCCACGGCAATGATGTTCTTCACGTTCGGCATCGGCTTCAGGCCGCGCTGCACTGTATGCGACAGAATCTTGCTGAATACGCTGACGCTGATGTTGCCCACGCCCGGCAGGGTTTTCAGCGCCGCGATCACGCTGGCGCGGACGGCATCGATCTGGCTCCTGGCTGGATAGCCCAGTTCGATGTCCAGCGAAATATCGCCGCCATCGACCTTGATGTTCTTCACGGACTTGCTGGTCACATAGTCTTTCGTTGTATTTGGGTCAACGATTTTGGACAGGGCCGCCTTGACGTCTTCTACTGCAATGCTCATGTAATACTCCGTTAAATATGCCGCCATTCTAGCGCAACATGCGCAAGTGCCGCATCCGCTGTTAAAATGCTCCTTTTCCACCCACAAAGTGCACCAAGACCATGACCCGCAAGCTGTTCGTCACTACTGCCCTGCCCTACGCTAACGCCGCTTTCCATATTGGCCACATGATGGAGTACATCCAGGCCGACATCTGGGTCCGGTTCCAGCGAATGCAGCGCGACGGCGACGGACTGCGCGAAGTGCATTTCGTCGGCGCCGACGACACCCACGGCACGCCGATCATGATCGCGGCCGAGAAGGAAGGCATCACGCCGCAGGAATTCGTGGCCAAGATCGCCGCCGGCCGCGCCCAGTACCTGGACGGCTTCCACATCGCCTTCGACAACTGGTACTCGACCGATTCGCCGGAGAACGTGGAGTTGTCGCAAGGCATCTACCGCAAGCTGCGCGACGTCGGCCTGATCCAGACCAAGGTGGTGCCACGCTTCTACGACCCGGTCAAGGGCATGTTCCTGGCCGACCGCAACATCAAGGGCGAGTGCCCGGTGTGCCACTCCAAGGACCAGTACGGCGACAACTGCGAGGTCTGCGGTGCCGCCTACCAGCCTACCGAACTGATCAACCCGTTCTCGGTGTTCACCAACGCCACCCCGGTGCTCAAGGATTCGGAACAGTATTTCTTCAAGTTGTCCGACCCGCGCTGCTTCCAGTTCCTCAAGGATTGGCTGAACACCCCTGGCCGCTTGCAGCCGGAGATGGTCAACAAGGTGTCCGAATGGCTGGGCGAAAACGGCGAAAAACTGGCCGACTGGGACATCTCGCGCGACGCGCCGTATTTCGGCATTCCGATTCCTGATGCGCCGGGCAAGTTCTTCTACGTCTGGCTGGACGCGCCGGTCGGCTACCTGGCCTCGCTGAAGAACTACTTCGGCAAGATCGGCGTCGATTTCGACAGCTTCCTGCGCGATCCGGGCACCGAGCAGATCCACTTCATCGGCAAGGATATCGTTTCCTTCCACCTGCTGTTCTGGCCGGCGATGCTGAAGTTTGCCGACCACCCCGTGATCGACAAGCTGAAGGTCAACGTGCACGGCCACCTGACCGTCAACAACGAAAAGATGTCGAAGTCGCGCGGCACCGGCATCTCGCCGCTGCGCTACCTGAACCTGGGCATGAACCCGGAGTGGCTGCGCTACTACATCGCCTTCAAGCTGAATTCCAAGGTGGAAGACCTGGACTTCACCGGCGAGGATTTCGTCGCCCGCGTGAATTCGGACCTGATCGGCAAATACGTCAACATCGCCTCGCGCTGCGCCGGTTTCATCGCCAAGAAATTCGACGGCAAGCTGGCCGCCGGCCTGTCCGGGACCGCGCAGGCGTGGATCAAGCGCGCGCTGGTGACGCCGGAAGGCGTGGAGCGCCAGGCCAACATCGCCGCCAATTTCGAAGCGCGCGAGTACGGCAAGGCGCTGCGCGAAATCATGGAAATCGCCGACATCACCAACCAGTACGTCGACGAGAACAAGCCGTGGATCCTGGCCAAGGATGACGCCAAGCTGGCCGAACTGCACGACGTCTGCACCACCGCGCTGATCCTGTTCCGCCAGCTGTCGATCCTGCTGTCGCCGGTGCTGCCGGGCGTGGCCGCCAACGTGGCCCGCTTCCTCAACGACGACAAGTTCGTCTGGTCCGATACCGATGTCGCCAGCGGCGTGGTGGCCGGCGCCATGCTGGGCCGCACCATCGGCGCTTACGATCACCTGATGAAGCGCGTCGAGCCGAAGATGATCGAAGACCTGTTCGAAGGCCCGGCGCAGGCTGCCGGCGCTGCCGCCGCGCCAGCCGTCAAGGCCGAGAAACCGGCCAAGGCCAAGGCTGCCGCCGCCGCGCCGGCCGTCACCGAGACCGGCATCGAAGTGCTGGCGCCGGAAATCTCGATCGACGACTTCGTCAAGGTCGATTTGCGCATTGCCAAAATCGTCAACTGCGAACACGTGGAAGGCTCGGACAAGCTGCTGCGCCTGACGCTGGACGTCGGCGAAGGCCGCCACCGCAATGTCTTCTCGGGCATCAAATCGATGTACCAGCCGGAAGACCTGGTCGGCAAGCTGACCGTGCTGGTGGCCAACCTGGCGCCGCGCAAGATGAAGTTCGGCGTCTCGGAAGGCATGGTGCTGGCCGCATCGGCGGCCGACGAGAAAGCCAATCCGGGCATCTACATACTCAACCCATGGCCGGGCGCGGAACCGGGCATGCGCATCCGCTGAGGACGACCGGCATGAACCTGGTGGTGCGCGAAGCAACGACGGAGGATGCCAAGCTGATCGCCGAGCTCACGCGCGCCGCCTGGGCCGGCAAGGTCAGCGTCACCTCCAGCGGCCACCGCGAAACCGCCGTCCTCGTCGCAGAACACCTGCGCGATGGCGGCGGTTTTGTTTTGGAACTCGACGATCAACCGGTCGGCTCGGTGCGCTGGCTACCGCTGGAAGCCGAACAAGGCGTATGGGAAGTGTGCCGCATGGGTGTGCTGCCGCAGTACCGCGGCACCAATCTGTCGCAGCACCTGCTGGAGGCGGTGATCCACCATGGCCTGGCCAGCGGCGTGCAGGAAGTGCGGCTGGCGGTGCGCGCCGATCAGCCCAAGCTGGTTGATTTCTACACCGCGTTTGAATTCGAACTGGCCGAGGAGCTCGAGTATTCCCACGCCAATCCGCTGGAACCGCCGCCGATGGTCATGCGGCGTTCACTCAGACACTGATTTCGCTCCAGCAACTCCACCAGCAAGCCTGCACAGCAGCGGCGAGATACACTCCGACCACGCTACGGGAGCGAGTCCTACGCGACGGTAGCGGCCGGCGTGGAACAATGTGTGCATACGATACGTTGAGGAGCAGAACATGCACAGCAAATTAACCGCCATCCTCGCTGGCGCCTGCCTGAGTACCGCCGCGCTTGCTCAGACGCCGCCGGCATCGCCGCCGCCGCCACTTCCGGCCGAGCAGACCGGCCATCAAGCCGGCAGCAACGTAGCCAAGGACAAGGCCGCCCACAGCGGACCGGCAGGCAGCACGCAGGACGCCCAGGCACGTGCCAACCCCGCCCACCCCGTCGACAACTGCAAGCTAGATGACGGCCGCGTCGACAAGACCAATGCCATGAATAGCGTGGTCTGCAACAACAGCCGCCCGATGGAAACGCAAGCCAAGCGCGCCGGCAACAACCGTGACAAAAGGGAGGTACGGCCATGAACAGCTTCTTTGCAATCGCCTTGATGGCGGGTTATCTGAGCACCGCCAGCGCGGCGCAAACCAATCCTGATCCAGCCGTCAAAACCGGCAACGGCAAGACGGCGCAGACCAAAAAGGCCGCGCAGCCCGATTGCAGCGGCGCCCAGGGCGGCGTCGACGTCAGCGGTGGGGAAAGTGTGGAGCAGCACGCCAAGGCCGACAAGACCAAGGCCGGCAACAGCGCCGCCTGCGGCAAGCACAACGGCAAGGCCGACTCGCCGCAGGCAGCGCCGACCACGCCGCATCCCGAGATCAAGGATCCGGTGATCCGCTAGTTCCTGTAGACCCCGCAGCCGATCACCACGTCGTCCACCCGCTCCACATCGGTGCGCTTGGCGTCGATGGTGCCAGTGGCCGGGTTGGGCCATTTGTAATCGACCTGGCCCTTGCCCTCCTTAGAAAATGTGACGAATGCCGAGGTTGACCGCGCGGTTGCCGGTGCCGCCCTCGATCGAACTGCCGACCGTATGGCCGGCGCCGTTCTTGTTGCGGATGTAGGCGTACACGGCATACAAATCGGTGCGCTTGGACAGGTAATGGCGGTAGCCGGCCGCGAACTGTTCGGCGTCCTGGTTGTAGCCGGTCTTGTCATTCTTGCGGATGTACGATCCCAGCCACGTGCCCAGGCCCTGCGGCACGGTCACGCCCAGCAGCACCACATTGCTGTCGGTGCTCGCCACCGGCGCCACGGCATAACCGAACGGATTGTTCAGGTTGCGCGGCAGCGCGCTGTTCATGCCCTTGTCGACACCGTAGGCGAAATGCGCCTTCAGCACGCCGAAGTCGTACAGCGCCGTCAGCACCGAGTTGCGCGCGCTGCTGTTGTCGTGGACCGTGGCGGTGTCGTTGTTGCGGTAGTGCGTCGCCAGCCGCAGCGTCAGCGGGCCGGCCAGATACGCCAGTGCGCCGCCCAGCTGGCGGCCGGCCTGGCTGTCGCCGCCCACCTCGCCGGCGCCGTAGACGAATTCCGCGTTCACGCCGTTCACCGTCGGAGAGATGTAGCGCACCGCGTTGTCCATGCGGCTGGCGCTGTTGCCGGTCGAGGCCATCAGGTTCTTGGTGTCGCCGGCCGTGCCGGAGCCGAACGGGTCCACTGCCGCCACCGCCAGGTATTGCGGCGTGTACTGGCGTCCCAGCGCGATGGTGCCGGCCGGCGTCTGCAGGCCGACATAGGCCTGGCGGCCGAACAGCAGGCCGCCCTGCCCCAGCGCGCCGGTATCGCCCTGGAAGCCGTTCTCCACCAGGAAGATCGCGGCCATGCCGCCGCCCAGGTCCTCAGTGCCGCGAAAGCCCAGGCGCGAGCCCGACTCGACGCCGCTGGTCAGCCTGGTGGCGGCCGCATTGGCGCCGACGCCGCCGCTTTCGCGCACCAGCGCCATGTCGAATATGCCGTACACCGTGACGTTTGATTGGGCAGCAGCCAGCCCTGCCGTGGCGCTCAAGGCGAGCGCCAGCATCGTTTTCTTCATCTTGGTCATCCCCAGTTGACAGGCTCTGCTCTGATAGGCGGGACAGCGAGCCCTGGCGTCCCGCCCGCGTTACCGGGTCGGAGGTCAGCGACCGAAGCCGCCGCCGCCCGGTGTCTCGATGGCGAACACGTCGCCGGCGCGCATCTCGGCGGTGTGGGTGGCGCCGAATTCCTCCACCGTGCCGTCGCTGCGCTCCACCCAGTTGCGGCCCAGCGCGCCGGGCTGCGCGCCCGCCAGGCCGAACGGCGCCACGCGACGGTGGCCGGCCAGGATGTTGGCCGTCATCGCCTGCAGGAAGCGGATGCGGCGCACCGCCCCGTCGCCGCCGCGCTGTGCGCCCTCGCCGCCGCTGCCGCGCCGGATCGCATGGGTTTCCACCAGCACCGGGAAGCGCCATTCCAGCACTTCCGGATCGGTCATGCGCGAATTGGTCATGTGGGTCTGCACCGCGGCCGTGCCGGGGAAGCCGGGGCCGGCGCCGGAACCGCCGGCGATGGTCTCGTAATACTGGTGTTCCTCGTTGCCGAAAGTGAAGTTGTTCATGGTGCCCTGCGAGGCCGCCATCACGCCCAGCGCGCCGTACAGCGCATCGGTGACGTATTGCGACACCTCGACGTTGCCGGCCACCACCGCCGCCGGATAGCGCGGGTTGAGCATGGACCCTTCCGGCACGATCAGCTGCAATGGTTTGAGCACGCCCTCGTTCATCGGGATGTCGCTGTCGATCAGGGTGCGGAACACATACAGCACGGCCGCCTTGCACACCGACAGCGGCGCGTTGAAGTTGCTTGGTCGCTGGGCGCTGGTGCCGCTGAAGTCGACGGTGGCGCTGCCGCTGTCGCGGTCTATCGTCAGGCTGACCCGCAGCACCGCGCCATCGTCCATCTCGTAGGCAAAGCTGGCGTCGCGCAGGCCGCGGATGGCCTTGCGCACGGCGCGCTCGGCGTTGTCCTGCACGTGCTGCATGTAGGCCAGCACCACGTCTTCGCCGTAGCTGGCGGCCGCCTTCAGCAACTCGCCGGCGCCGGTTTCGCAGGCGCCCAGCTGGGCGATCAGGTCGGCGATGTTCTGGTCGATGTTACGGCTCGGCCATGGGCCGGCGCCGAACAGCGCGCGCACTTCCTGCTCCAGGAACACGCCGCGCTCGACGATCTTGACGTTGTCGAGCAGCACGCCCTCCTCCAGGATGCTGGTGCTGTTGGGCGGCATCGAGCCGGGCGTGATGCCGCCGACGTCGCCATGGTGGCCGCGCGCCGCCACGTAGAACAGCGGCGTATCGGCGTTGCCGTACACCGGGCACACCACGGTGATGTCGGGCAGGTGGGTGCCGCCGTTGTACGGCACGTTGAGCATGTAGGCGTCGCCGGGGGCCATGCTGGCCGCGTGCTGGCGGATCACGCACTGCACGCTGTCGCTCATCGAACCCAGGTGGACCGGGATGTGCGGCGCGTTGGCGATCAGGTTGCCGTGGCGGTCGAACACCGCGCAGGAAAAGTCCAGCCGCTCCTTCATGTTGACCGAGTAGGCGGTGTTTTCCAGCGTGGTGCCCATCTGGCGCGCGATGGCCATGAACAGGTTGTTGAAGATTTCCAGGTGTATCGGATGCACGGCGGTGCCGATGTGCTGCGCGCCGCCGGCCGCCACGGTGCGCTCCAGCAGCAGCGTGTGGTCGGGCAGCACGCGCGCGCTCCAGCCGGCGTCCACCACGGTGGTGGCGATGGCCTCGCGGATCAGCGCCGGACCGGCCACGCGGCTGCCGACCGCCAGTTCGGCGCGCACGTGCAGCGGTATCGCGGTGGTCTCGCCGTCGACGTAGCTGTACACGCGGCCCTCGCTCACCGCGCCGCCGCCGGCCGGCACGGCCAGCTCGAAGCTCGCACCGTCGCCGGCGCCGATCGCCTCGGCCGAGACCGACTCGATCACCAGCGGATGGTCGTCCATCACGAAGCCGAAGCGGCCGCGGTACAGCGCCGCGAAGCTTGCGGCCATCTGCTGCGCGCCGGCCACCGGCACCACGAAGGCCGAGTCGCTGTCCTGGTATTTGACGCGCGCGCACAGCTCGACGCGGATGGCGTCGCGCGCCACCTGCTGCGCCAGCAGTTCGCCGCTGGCCTGCTGCGCCAGCGCCGCCAGCCGCGGTTCCAGCGCCAGCAGCGTGGCGCTATCGAGCGGCTGCTCGACCGCGGCCTCGCGCATGGCGCGGATGTCGGCCAGTCCCATGCCGAAGGCCGACAGCACGCCGGCAAACGGGTGGATCACGATTTTGGTCATGCCCAGCACGTCGGCCACGCGGCAGGCGTGCTGGCCGCCGGCGCCGCCGAAGCAGCACATGGCGTAGCGGCTGACGTCGTAGCCGCGCTCGACCGAAATCGATTTGATCGCCTGCGCCATGTTGTCGACCGCCACCGCCAGGAAGCCGTCCGCCACCGCCGACGGCGACAGCCGGGTGCCGGTTTCCGCCTCGATCTGCTGCGCCAGCGCGCCGAAGCGGCGCACCACCACGTCGCGGTCCAGCGGCTGGTCGCCGTTGGGGCCGAACACGTGCGGGAAGTGCTCGGGCTGGATGCGGCCCAGCATGACGTTGCAGTCGGTGACCGTCAGCGGACCGCCCTTGCGGTAGCTGGCCGGTCCCGGATTGGCGCCGGCCGATTCCGGCCCCACCTTGAAGCGGCCGTTCTCGAAGCGGCACACCGAGCCGCCGCCGGCCGCCACGGTGTGGATGTGCATCATCGGCGCGCGCACCCGCACCCCGGCCACCACCGTCTCGAACACGCGTTCGTAGACGCCGTCGTAGTGGGCGACGTCGGTCGAGGTGCCGCCCATGTCGAAGCCGATCACCTGTTTCAGGCCGATCGCCTCGCAGCTGCGCACGGCGCCGACGATGCCGCCGGCCGGGCCGGACAGGATGGCGTCCTTGCCCTGGAAGCGGCCGGCGTCGGTCAGGCCGCCGTTGGACTGCATGAACATCAGGCGCACGCCGCCGGTATCGGCCGCCACCCGCGCCACGTAATCGCGCAGCACCGGCGACAGGTAGGCGTCCACCACTGTGGTGTCGCCGCGGCCGACGATCTTCATCAGCGGGCTGACCTGGTGGCTGACCGAGATCTGCGTGAAGCCGGCTTCCTCGGCCAGCGCGCGCAGGCGCTGCTCGTGCTGCGGGTAGCGGTAGGCGTGCATCAGCACGATGGCGATGGCGGCGATGCCGCGCGCCCGCAGCGCCGCGAACTGGCCGCGCAGGCGCGCCTCGTCCGGCGCCTGCAGCACTTCGCCGCGCGCGCCGATGCGCTCGTCGATCTCGATCACGTCTTCGTAGATCAGGTCCGGCAGCTCGATGCGCATGGCGAAGATGTCGGGCCGGTCCTGGTAGCCGATGCGCAGCTGGTCGGCGAAGCCGCGCGTGATGGCCAGCGCGGTGCGCGCGCCCTTGCGCTCCAGCAGCGCGTTGGTGGCGACCGTGGTGCCCATCTTGATCACCTCGATCTGATCGGCCGGCAGCGCCTCGCCGCTGCGCAGTCCCAGCATCTCGCGGATGCCCTGGGTGACCGCGTCGTCGTAACGCTCGGGGCACTCCGACAGCAGCTTGTGCGTGACCAGCTTGCCGTCCGGCCGGCGCGCCACCAGGTCGGTGAAGGTGCCGCCGCGGTCGACCCAGAATTGCCAGCGCAGTTGTTGGGCGGGGATGTCGTTCTTCATGTCGATGCCTCTACAGTCAATCAGGATTCAAGTTGTTTGCCGGCGGTTTCCGGCAGGGTCAGCGCGGCCAGGATCATCACCCCGTAGGCGGCGCCGGCAAACACGCCGATCGCCTCGCCCAGCGCCATGCTCTGGCTGCTCATGCCGATCAGCAGCGGGAACAGCGAGCCGACCGCGCGGCCCATGTTGTAGCTGAAGCCCTGGCCCGAGCCGCGGATCGCGGTCGGGAACAGCTCGGTCAGGAATGAGCCCATGCCGCTGAACACGCCGGACACGCAGAAACCCAGCGGGAAGCCGAGGAACAGCATCACGGCGTCGGTCACCGGCAGCCGGGTGTAGGCCAGCGCGATGGCCAGCGAGCCGACCGCGAACAGGATGAAGTTCTTCTTGCGGCCCAGGTAGTCGGTCAGAAAGGCGCTGACGATGTAGCCGACGTAGGAGCCGACGATCACCATCGCCAGGTAGCCGCCGGTGCCCAGCACGGTCAGGTGGCGCTCGGTCTTGAGGAAGGTCGGCAGCCAGGTGGTGATGGCGTAGTAGCCGCCCTGGGCGCCGGTGGTCAGCAACGCGGCGCGCAGGGTGACGGTGATCATCTTCGGCGAGAAGATCTGCCAGAACGAGGGCTGGCCGGCGGCCTTCTGCTTCTTCACCGCCACGTACACCTCCGGCTCGTCGACGAAGCGGCGCACGAAGATCACGAACAGCGCCGGCAGTATGCCCAGCAGGAACAGCGAGCGCCACGCCCATTCCGGCGGCAGCAGCGAGAACATCAGCGCGTACAGCAGCGCCGACACGCCCCAGCCGATCGCCCAGCCGGCCTGCACCATCCCGACCGCCTTGCCGCGGTCCCTGGCGCGTATCACTTCGCCGATCAGGATGGCGCCGGCGGTCCATTCGCCGCCCATGCCGAATCCCATCAGGCCGCGCGCCCACAACAGCTGGGTGAAGTTCTGCGCCAGCCCGCACAGCACGGTGAAGAAGGCGAACCACAAAATGGTGATCTGCAGCGCCTTGACGCGGCCGATGCGGTCGGACAGGATGCCGGCGATCCAGCCGCCGGCGGCCGAGGTCAGCAAGGTGACGGTGCCGATCAGGCCGGCGTCACCCTTGCTCAGGCCCCAGCTGGCGATCAGCGTCGGGATCACGAAGCTGAGGAACTGGGTGTCCATGGCGTCCAGCGCGTAGCCGACCTTGCAGCTCCAGAAGGTGCGGCGCTCCTTGGCGGTCAGGGCGTGATACCAGGCGAAGAAGCCTTGGTCCCGGGCGGTGCTCAGTGCTTGCGTGTTCATGTGCTCTCCCATTTTTCTGGCGCAGCCGTCCCCGTGCGGGCACACCTGCGGTGTCCGTTGCGGTGCTGCGCGGTTGTCGTTAAAAAGCGGCCAGTGAGGAATTCAGGATGTCGGTCACCAGCATGTAGCCGGGCTGGTGGGTGATCGCCAGCGGCAGACGCGCCTGGCGCAGCGCTTCCTGCGGGGTGACGCCACAGGCCCAGAACACCGGAATTTCATCCGGCAGGATCTCGACCGCGTCGCCGTAATCGGGTTGCATCAGGTCGGCGATGCCGAGCAGCGCCGGGTCGCCCAGGTGCACCGGCGCGCCGTGCACGGCCGGGTAGCGGCTGGTGATCTGGATCGCGCGGATGGCATCGGCCGCCTTCATCGGCCGCATCGACACCACCATCTCGCCGCCGAAGGGGCCGGCGCCCTGGTTGGGCCGGTTGGTGCGGTACATGGCGACATTGCGGCGCTGCGCGACGTGGCGCAGCGGGATGCCGGCCTCGCTCAGCATGTGCTCGAACGAGAACGAACAGCCGATCGCGAACACCACCAGGTCGTCGCGCCAGATCTCGTGCAGCGCGTGCGTTTGCGACGCCAGCCGGCCGTCGCGGTAGATGTTGTAGCCGGGCGTGTCGCTGCGGATGTCGAGATCGGCGCCGAGGCGGTCCAGCTGCCACTGGCCCGGCTCGCCCACCGCCAGCAGCGGGCAGGCGCGCGGGTTGCGCTGGCAGAACAGCAGGAAGTCATCGGCATGCGCCTGCGGCAGGATCACCAGGTTGGCCTGGGCATACGGGCCGCAGTAGCCGGCGGTCGGCTGGCGGAAGGCGCCGCTGCGCACCTGCTGGCGGAGTTCGAGTGGTGTCATCAAGGTTGTCTCGCTTGGTAAGCATGAAAAAACTGCATGAAGAAAGAATAAACGTGAATAACCCCACAAGCTATCTAGTTATTTTTGCTGTTGCTGTTTAGTTTTTCTAACCGCACTGCGCTATCCTGGTGCAGGGGGTTAAGGTATTCTTGTTGCATGAATACGCGCTTCCTTGAAACTTTCGTTACCTTGGCTCAGCTACGCAGCTTTCGTGCCACCGCCCGCGCGCTGCACGCGACGCCGGCCGCGATTTCGTTGCGCATCAAGACGCTGGAAGACGAGTTGCAGACCGAGCTCATCGACCGCAACAGCAAGGATTTCCGCCTGACCGCCACCGCCGAATACCTGCTCGGCCACGCCAAGGCGGTGGTCGATGCCACGCGCCGGCTGCAGGCGGCAGCCAGCAAGGACAGCGCGGTGCGCGGGCGCCTGCGGGTGGGCGTGATCGAGTCGGTGGTGCACAGCTGGCTGGCGCAGTTCATGCGCGAGCTGAACGGGCTGTATCCGGAGATGGAAGTCGATCTGACGGTGGATATGAGCAATGTGCTGGAACGGCGTCTGCGCGCGCGCGAACTGGATCTGGTGATTCAGGTCGAGGGCGTGGCCAGCAGCGATATCGTGTCGGAGGCGCTGGCCGCGTATCCGCTGCACTGGATCGCGCGCCGCGGCCTGGTCGATACGCGCAAGGAAGGTTTGAATCAGCGTTTGCTGCAGCTGCCCATTCTGACCTTCGGCCGCGGCACGGCGCCGCATCGCATGCTGGAGGATATCGTCAACAAGATGGCCAACCTGGCCATGATTCCGCTGGAACAGACGCGCATCACCTGTTCGCCGTCGGTGGCGGCGATCGTGCAGCTGGTCAAGGATGGGTACGGCGTGGCGGCGATTCCCAGCCTGTTCGTGGCAGGCTATCTCGACAGTGGTGAATTCACCGAGCTGCCGGTGCAGCCGGAGCCGCCGTCCATCATCGTGTCGATGTGTTTCCCGGCCAACGCGGGCATGCTGGTGCATGCGGCCGCCAACACGGCGCGCCAGGCTTGCGCCAATTACTGCGCCCAGGTCGAACCGCGCTACATCAAGCAGTTGGGTTGAAGTCCGACCGTGACGCGAGTGCTATTCCTACGCGTCAGCCGGGTCCGGCATGAAAGAATGGGTCGCTCTCACAACTTTGATGGAGACTCACCATGAACAGCAAACTGATCGCAGTTATCGCCGCCGCATGCCTGAGCACGGCTGCCATCGCCCAGACCCAATCGACCCCGACCCAGGGCAGCCCGGCACAGACCACCATGGGCCAGACTTCGGGCACCAGCAATACCGGCACCCCGACCGCCGGCCAGAGCAACACCACCAGCGGCGAACAGAATGCCGCCACCATGCAGAACAACAGCAATATGCAGAACACCGCACCGGCCAAGACCAAACGCGACAGCAAGATGGCCAAGAACGGCAGCAAGGTCGATTGCAATGCGGCGCATACCGATGGCCACGCCACCGAGCCGGCGCATAACCGCGCCGACTGCGACAACAATACGCCGAACCGCAACACCCGTACTCAGCAGTAAGCTAGAGCGCCAGCGTCACCGTACCACTGCCGGCGCGCGGCCTGACGGAGCAGAGCAACACCTGCCCCGCCTCGGGCTGCGCGCCGCAGCTGCGCGTGTACGCCACCTCGCCACCCTTCAGCCCCACCGCGCACGAACCGCACAGGCCTGAGCGGCAACCGGCGGCAGCTTCCAGGCCGTGCGCTTCGGCCAGCTCCAGCAGGCTGGACTGGGTGCCATCCCACATCACCTCCACACCCGATTGCGCGAAGTGCACCGGCACCAGTTCGGCTGCTACTGCTGCGCTCGTGTCCGAATGTCGGCTCTGACCCCGACCGAAGGTTTCGAAGCGGATGCGCTGGTCGGCGATGTTGAGCTTGCGCAGGCCGTCGTGCATGGCTTGCATGAAGCCATCCGGGCCGCACAGGTAGAAGTCGTAGTCGTCGAACGGCAGCAGTCGTTTCACGGTGTCGATGGTCAGGCGGCCTTGCGTGCTGCTGTGCTGGAGGTGCAGGTGCAGGTTGCCGTGGCCCGCCGCCAGGGTCTGCAGGTGCTGGTGGAACGGCATCTCGTCGGCGCTGCGCGCGGCGTGGATGAAGTGGATGGCGTGCTTGTGGCGCGTGCGGCTGCCATTCACCAGCAGGCCGTTCAGCATGGCGATCATGGGGGTGATGCCGATGCCGGCCGACAGCATCACCACCGGGCGCTGGGTGCCGGCGTCGAAAATGAAGTCGCCTCCCGGCCCCATCAGCTCGATCTGCGCGCCCGGCGTCAGGTGCGCGTGCAGCCAGGTGGAGACGGCGCCATCGCGCTTGACGCTGATGCGGTACCAGCGGCCGTTCGGCGCGTCGGACACGGTGTAGCTGCGGATCTGGCCGGCGGCGCGCACGCTGATGAACTGGCCCGGCTGGTGGGCCGCCACGCCCTGGCCGTCGGCCGGTTGCAGGTAGAAGGAACGGACGTCGGCGCTTTCCGCTACGGCGTCCATCACTTTGAACGGGCGCCAGTTGCGGGTCAGGCTGGCGGCGGCCTGGACGCGGTCGGCTTCCTCCCAGTTGCCGGTGCGCGCCAGTTGCGCGGCCGGTTGCGGCGCGGTCCAGCGGAACGGCAGCGCGCCGACGTTGCGCACCACTTCGCGCACGTGGAAGCGCAGCAGGCGCTCGGCGCCGGCGAAGGCGCGCACCTGGTCGCCATCCCAGATCACTTCCGCTTCCACCGCCAGGTGCAGCAGGTCGCCGCGCTCGAAGTCGATGAACAGCAGGCCGGCGCGCGGCTCGGTCATCAGGTTGCCGATGGTGTTGAAGAAGAAGTTGCCGACGAATTCGGGCGCGGTCAGGCTGCGCTCGTCGTCGACGCGGACGAAGCCGGGCCGGCCGCCACGGTGCGACATGTCGACGCCGCGGCCGAAGCCGGCGTCGCTGTGCAGATTGGCGCTGGCGATGAAGTAGGTGTCGGCGCGCGCGATCAGCTCGCGGTCGGCGGCGCTCAGCTCCACGCCGCGCTGTACCTGCACCGGCTGGCCGTCGGTCGGCGCGGCGCTGTGCTGGCGGTGCTGGATGTATTGCGGGCAGTTGCCGAAGCTCTGGCGGACGGCGATGCTGAAGCCGCCCTCGCCGGCCGCGACGATTTCGCCATTGACGCGGTTGCGCCGGCGCGTGGTGGGCGCCAGGCCGAGGCCGCCGATGTGGCCGCCCACGTGCAGCTGGTCTTGCAGCGGGTCGCCGCGCAGCAGGCCGCCGGCGATGTGCAGCGTGCGCGGGTCCGGCGAGGAGACGAAGCCCGGTGCGCCGGCCAGCAGGGTGGCCCAGGGTTGGCCGGACGCGTCCAGCGCGCCCAGGAAAAAGAATGGCAGTTCGCTGTAGAACTGGCGGTGCTGGTCGGGCATGTGGTCGCGGATGAACGGCGCGGCGCCGGCCATCTGTTCGCGCACGCCGACGCGCTCCTGCACCGCCAGCTCCTGGGCGTGGAAGGGTGACGGTGCGGAGCCCATGCTCAGATCTCCTCGGGCGCCACGCCGGCGACGGTGGCGGGCATGGCGACAAAGCCCGGCAGCGCGCGCACGTTGTCCAGCCAGGCACGGATGTGCGGGTACGGCTTCAGCGAGACGCCGCCTTCCGGTGCGTGGGCGATATAGCTGTAGCCGGCGACGTCGGCGATGGTGGCGTGGTCGCCCACCAGCCAGTCGCGGCCGGCCAGTTCCTGTTCCATCACGTCGAACAGCCTGGCGGCGATGTCCTGGGCGCGGGCGCCGTCCAGCGGCGCGCCGAACACGGTCACCAGGCGTGCGCTGCACGGGCCATAAGCGATCTTCCCGGCCGCCGTCGACAGCCAGCGCTGCACCTGGGCCGCCGCCAGCGGTTCGCGCGGTAGCCAGCGGCCGCTGCGGTCGTATTTCAGCGCCAGGTAGACCAGGATCGCGGTGGAGTCGGCCAGCGTGACGTCGCCGTCTTCCAGCACCGGAATTTCGCCGAACGGATTGCGCGCGAGGTGGGCGGCGCCGCGGTTTTCGCGTTCGGCCATGTTGATGCGCACGAATTCGTATGGCAGGTTCAGCAGGTTGAGCATCAGTTCGGCGCGGTGGCTGTGGCCGGACAGTGGGGAGCCGTAGAGTTTCATGGAGGTTCCTTGATGAGTGGATGCAGCCAGTATATTCAGCCGTCATCGTGCTGATAAGCCGGAAGAATGGGGAATCTCTGTCCACTTAAAGTGTACAATTGCACCATGGTCGATCTCCACCACATCAATCTGAACCGGCTCACCACCTTTGTCACGGTGGTCGAGGCCGGTTCGCTGACGGCGGCCGCCGAGCGGCTCGGGCTGGCCAAGTCCATGGTCAGCAAGCACATGCAGTTGCTCGAGCGCGAAGTCGGCGTCGGCCTGCTGGTGCGCTCGACGCGCAAGCTGAGCCTGACCGAGGCCGGACGGCTGTTTTACGAGTCCAGCCGCCAGTTGCTGCAATCGGCCGAGCAGGCCATCGAGCAGGCGCGCAGCGGCCGCGCCGTGCCGCAGGGCACGCTGCGGGTGGCCTCGCCCATCGATTACGGCGTGATCGTGGTGGCGCCGGTGCTGTCGCAGCTGCGCGCGCGCTATCCGGCGCTGAAGATCGATTTGGTCTGCAATGACCACCGCATCGATCTGATCGCCGAGGGTATCGACGTCACGGTGCGGCTGGGCGCGCTGGCCGATTCCGGTCACATGGCGGCGCGCGTGGACAAGCTGGTGCGCTTTCCGGTCGCCAGCCCGGAATTCCTGGCGCGGCATGGCATGCCCTCCAGCCCGGAGCAACTGGCGCAATTGCCGTTCATCTCGTTGACCGTGATTCCGCAACCCACCGTGTTTCAGCTGACGCATGCCGATGGCCGTACGGCCGAGGTGCGCATGCAGAACACGGTCTTCAGCACCAATACCGCCTACGCCACGCGGGCGGCCGCCCTGGCCGGCGACGGCGTCACGCGCGCCACCGCGTTTTCGGTGCGCGACGACCTGGCCGCGGGCCGGCTGGTGCGCTTGTTGCCCGAATGGTCGCTGGCGGAAAGCGATATCCATGCGGTGTATCCGGCCACCGCCCATCTGCCGCAGAAGGTGCGGGTCTTTATCGATGCGCTGAAGGCGGCAACGGGCGGCTGACCGCCTCGCGCAGGCGTCGGCGCCGCTGTATCACCAATAGCGCGGTCAGCGCCATCAGGCCGGCGACGCCGCCCCAGATCCAGGTGGCCGCCACCGAGGCGGGGGCGCGCTCGCGCGGCGCGGCAGGATCGCGGAACGTGGCGGGGATGGCGC
>NZ_SPVG01000077.1 GCF_004614165.1 Duganella callida
ACGCGCATCGGCTCAGCGGGCGCTACGGGTGCGACCGGCGCCACAGGCGCGACGACATCCGGCAGCGCCGGCACGGCAGCCATCGCTTCCAACGGCGGCCGAGCTGGCGGCTCGGGCGGCTGCGGCGCGGCGTGTACATAGAAGACGGCGCCGGCAGCGAACAGGCCGGCCAACGGCACCGCCATCTTCCAGCTGACAGGTTCAACATCGGGACGCAGCAGGCGTTTGATACGAGACATGAGATTTCCTCCGTGAGCCGCATGGGCTAGTTGGGTAGTGTCGAACTGAAAACGGTCCAGTTGCGACAGCGCTTGCGCCAGCTTTTGCGGCTGACCGAGCATCTCGACTGCCAGGTCGTCGGCGATTTGTTCCCGCTCGATCCGTATCCTGCGCGATATAGCCCAAACACCAGGGTGATAGAACAGCACGATCTCGATCGCGCTTTGTATGAGGTTGACCAGATAATCGCGACGCTTGATGTGCGCCAGTTCGTGCGCCAGCAAGGCTTCCAGCAGCTCGGGCGGCATGCCGGTCACCAGCGCGGCCGGCACCAGTACGATCGGCTTCCAGCAGCCGGCGGTGATGGGACTGTCCAGCTGTCCGGCCACGCCGAGCCGCACATGCTGTTCGATGTCGAAACGGCGCGCCAGCTCGGACAGGCGGCGCTGCCAGTAATGATCGACGGTGTATTCGCCGGCACGGGTGCGCTCAGCCACCCATTTCAGCCCCAGCGCCAGGCGCAGCGACATGAACGCCGCCCCCGCCAGCCACAGGCCGACCACCCATGGCAGTTGCCGGCGTAGCACGTCCCGCGCGGCGGCAAGTGTGTTTTCATCGATCAGCGAGGAAAGGCCGCGCAAGGCCAGGATGCCGAGGCCGGTATCGACCGTGCCCGCGCCAGCGGCAACCTCAGCCTTGGCGCCAGCACCAACGCCCTCGACAGCCGACATGCCGGCCGCCAGCGTCCCGCCCTCGGCAGCCGCGGCGCGGGCGGCCACCATCTGCGACACAATACTGGACAGCGGCAAGGCGGCGCACAGCAGCAAGGCGCCGCACGCCACGGCATACCGCGTCTGTGGACGCGCCCGGCGCAAGGCATACATCGCCAAGGTGACGCCCCAGGCGATCAACATGCCTTGCCAGATGAAATGCAGCAGCGCCCAGCCGACCGCCGGCACCAGCGCGGACAGCATGCCGTTCATGCCGCCGCTCCTTGCGAAATGCTATGTTTGTCCATGCCGCGCTCCTTAGATGGAATGTAGAATAAATTATCTAGATTCTCGTGTCTAGAACTTTTTTTCTACATCGCGGACGGAATCCGCATCATCCAATGTAACGCAACAGCGTCCCGCATTCCGCCGACTTGCGACGGATTGCGGAATCCGGCGACTGGAGCGTCAGGCCTGCCAGCCGCCGCCCAGTGCTTTGACCAGCTGCACGCTGGCCTGCATGCGCCGCAGCTGGATCGCCGATGCTGCCAGTTGCGCCTGCAAAGCGGCGTTCTGGCTGACCGACACTTCCAGATACGTCGCCACGCCGCCCTTGTAGCGATAGTTGGACTGTTCGAGCGCGCGTCCCGCCGCCGCCGCTGCCGCCGCCTGGCTGACGCTCTGCCGCTCCAGCTCGCGTAATGCCGCCAGGCTGTCCTCGACATCGCGATAGGCCGCCAGCACGGTGTTGCGGTAGTTGGCTACCTGTTCGTCGTAAGCCGCCTGCGCCTGCTCGTTCTGCGCACGACGACGGCCACCGTCGAACAAGGTCAGCGCCGCCAGCGGCCCCACCGACCACGCGCGGCTTGGTGCCTGCAGCCAGCTGCCGGTCTGCGTGCTGTCGTAGCCGAACGCCGCCGCCAGGCTGAAGACCGGGAAGTATGCCGCCTTGGCCACGCCGATGCTGGCGTTGGCGGCCGCCACCCGTCGCTCCGCCGCCGCCACATCGGGACGACGCTCCAGCAATGCCGACGGCAGGCCCGGATCGATGGCCGGCGGCGTCACGCCGTCCGCCAGCGCTTGCGGCGCCAGTTTGAAGCTACTTGGATTTTCGCCCAGCAGCACGGCAATGGCGTGCTCGGTCTGCGCGCGGTGCAGCCGCAGGTCGGCCGCCCTGGTGCGCGCCGTCTCCAGCTGTGCCTGCGCCTGCGCCACGTCGATGGATGCCGCCGCGCCGCCCTTGAACAGATTCTCGGTCAGCTGCAGCGCCTTGGCGTATTCCTCGACGGTGCGGTCCAGCAGCTGCTGCTGCGCATCGTCGCTGCGCAGGCTGAAATAGTCCGACGCCAGCTCGGCGCGCAGCGACAATTCCAGCGTCGCCACGTCCGCCGTGCTGGCCTGCTCGCCCGCCTCCGCCGCCGACACCTGGTTGCGCACGCGCCCGAAAACATCCAGCTCGTACGATAGATCCAGCCCGAGACTGTAATTGTTCCCCACCGGCTCCGCGCCGGGCTTGAAGCCCGGCGAATTCACCGACGTGCGCGCGCGCGTGGCGCCGGCTTTCGCTTCCACGGTCGGATAGCGGTTGGCGCCGGCGAACTGCGTCTGCGCCCTGGCCTGCTGCAGACGCGCCAGCGCCGCCTGCAGGCTCTGGTTGCCCATGCTGATCTTGTCCTGCAGCGCATTCAGGCCATCGTCGCCGTACACTTTCCACCATTGGCCGCGCGCCAGCGCATCGGCGGGCTGCGCCTGCTTCCAGCCCGGCGCTTCCTGAAACGCGGCGGCCGGCGCCACGGACTCCGGCACCCGATAGGTCGGCGCCAGCGAGCAGCCGGCCAGGCCGGCCGCCAGCAATGCCAGCATCAATGGCCGCATCATGGCTTCACCTTTTGCGGCGTGGTCTTCACCACCGCGCCATCGACCAGCGAATCGGGCGGATTGAGGATCACGACATCATCCGCCGTCAGGCCGTCCAGCACCTCGATGGTGGGGCCGAAATCGCGGCCCTGCTTGATGCTCTTCAGCTTCACGTGGTTGTCGCTGCCGACCGTCGCCACCTGCAGGCCGGCGGAACGGAACAGCACCGTGTTGGCCGGCAGGCGCACCGTCTCCGCCGCGTCCGGGAATTTGAAATGTACTTCGACGTACGCGCCGGGGAACAATTCGCCGTCGGCGTTATCGAGTGCCAGTTCCACCTGCAGGGTGCGCGACACCGGATCGAGCGCGCGCGAAGTGCGCACCGTTTGCGCCTCGTACTTCTTGCCCGGATGTTCATCGAAGCGCAGCTCGGCCGGCAGGCCCGGCCTGGTCAGTGCCGCGTATTTCTCCGGCAGCTGCACGTAGATGCGCAGCTTGCGCGTGTCGGCCAGGCGGAACAACTCGCCGCCGGCATTCTGGCCGGCGTTGATCAGTGCCCCGGTATCGGTGCGGCGCGCGGTGATCACACCGTCGAACGGCGCCACCACCCGCTTGAACGATTCCAGATCGCGCAGACGTGCCACGTTGGCGGCCGCCGCATCCACCGCCGCCTTCTTGGCTTGCGCGTCGCCGGCCTTCTGGTCCGCATCCTGCGCCGACACCGACTGCGTCGCCAGCAGACCTTTCCAGCGCTCGTTGGTGGTATTCGCCAGCGCATAGTTGGCCTGCGCCGTCGCCAGATCGGCGGAGGCCTGGCGCAGCTGCTGGTCGATTTCCGGCGTATCGATTTCCGCCAGCAGATCGCCCTTCCTGACGTTGGCGCCGATGTCCGGATGCCAGGCCTTCAGATAGCCGCTGGTACGCGCATAGATGGTCGCTTCTGTCTGCGCCTGGACATTGCCCGGCAGGACCAGTTCATCGCCGCTGGTGCTGTGCACCGGCTTGGCGACGACGACATTGATGACGGCGCCGTTGGCGGCGTCCTGCGCCAGCGCGTTGCGCGCCTGCAGGCGGGTGCTGATGCCCCACGCCGCAAGCACCAGCGCGGCCACCGGCAAAATGATCAGAGCTTTACGAGACATGGGATACCTCCAGGTTGGATGCGGCCGGCGCGGCAAAGCGGCCGCGGACCATGGAAAACACGACAGGAACAAAGAACAGGGTGGCGATGGTCGCGAAGATCAGGCCACCGATCACGGCGCGGCCCAGCGGCGCATTCTGCTCGCCGCCGTCGCCCAGGCCCAGTGCCATCGGCAGCATGCCGATGATCATGGCCAGCGCGGTCATCATCACCGGACGCAGACGGCCGTAGCCCGCTTGCAGCGCGGCCTGCCAGGCGCTGTCGCCGGCATGCAGGCGCTCGCGCGCGAAGCTCACCACCAGCACGCTGTTGGCGGTCGCCACGCCCATGCACATGATGGCGCCCGTCAGCGCCGGCACGCTCACCGGCGTATGGGTCAGGAACAGCATCCAGACGATGCCCGCCAGCGCCGCCGGCAGCGCCGAAATGATGATCAGCGGATCGATCAACGACTGGAAGTTCACCACGATCAGCAGGTACACCAGCAGGATCGCGCAGGCGAGGCCGAACAGCAGGCCGTTGAACGAGGCGTGCATGGTCTGCACCTGGCCGCGCACTTCGATCTTCGAACCTTTCGGCAGATCCTTCTTCGCCTCTTCGACGATCCGGTTGACCTGCCTGGAGACGTAGCCCAGGTCCAGCCCTTCGGTGGTGCCGTAGATGTCGATGGTCGGCACCGCGTTGTAGTGGCTGACCACCGTCGGCGAGGCATTGCGCTTGACGCTGGCCACGTTCGACAGCAGCTGCTGCTGGCTGCCGCCGGTTACGGTGAGCGGCGTGTTGCCGAGGTCATTCAGCGATTGCAGCTGATGCTGCGGGGTCTGGGTCACCACGTTGTACTGGGTGCCGGTCTTCGGGTCGTTCCAGAACGATGGCGAAGTCTGGAAGCTGCCGGACAGCGACACCAGCAGGTTGCTGGCCACGTTCTGCTCGGTCATGCCCAGCAGCGCGGCCTTGCTGCGGTCCACGTCCACGTCGATTTCCGGATAGTCGTTCTCCTGCTGGATACGCAGGTCGGCGGCACCGGGCACCGTGCGCAGCTTTTGCAGCAGCTTGTTGGCGAACTCGCGGTTGCCCTTCACATTAAAGCCGGTGATCTGAATGTCCAGCGGCGACGGCAGGCCGAAGTTCAGGATCTGGCCGACGATATCGGCCGGCAGGAACGAGAACGTCACATCGGGGAAGTCGGCATTCAGCTTCTTGCGCAGCTGGTGCGTCAGTTCCGCCACCGGCGTGTGCTCGTCATTGAGATTGATGAAGATATCCGCGTCGGCGGGACCGACCGGCGCCGAGCTGCTGTACGCCAGGTTGATGCCGGAGTAGGGCAAGCCCAGATTATCGACCACGTTCTTGATGTCGGCAGCGGGAATGGTGGCACGGATTTCCTTCTCGATGCGGTCGGCCAGCGCTGCGGTTTCCTCGATGCGGGTACCGCTGCGGGCGCGCATGTGCAGCTTGATCTGGTCACCGTTCACGCTGGGGAAGAAGTCCTGACCGAGACCAGGCAAAGGTCCGATCGGGAAGGCGATCAGCGCGGTCAGCGCCATCGCGGCCAGGAACAGGCCGGCGAACCACGGCCCGCCACGCAGCGCCGACTCCAGCAGCGCCTTGTAGCGTTCGCGCGTGCGCTCGAAGCCGCGCTCGAAACCGGCCTGGAAGCGTGCCAGCACGCCGTGACCATCATGCGCGGCGCCCGGAGCGTGTGGCTTGAGCAGGAATTTGCACAGCGTCGGCACCAGGGTACGCGACAGCAGATACGAGGCCAGCATCGCGAACACCACCGCCTCCGCCATCGGCGCAAACAGGAATTTCGACACCCCGGCCAGCATGAACATCGGCACAAACACGATGCAGATCGCCAGCGTCGACACCAGCGCCGGCAGCGCGATCTGCTGCGCGCCATCGAGGATGGCCTGTTCCACCGGCTTACCCTGCTCCAGGTGGAAATTGATGTTCTCAATCGTGACCGTGGCGTCATCGACCAGGATACCGACGGCCAGCGCCAGCCCGCCCAGGGTCATGATGTTGATGGTCTCGCCCAGCGCAGACAGCGCCGCGATCGACGCAAGGATGGACAGCGGAATCGACACCGTGATGATCAGGGTGCTGCGCCAGCTGCCGAGGAACAGCAGGATCAGCGCACCGGTCAGCGCGCCGGCGATGATGGCTTCGTGCACCACGCCCTTGATGGCGGCGCGCACGAAGATCGACTGGTCGCTGAGCGCTTCGATCTTCAGTTCCGGCGGCAGCTGCGCGCGGATCTGCGGCAGCTTTTCGTTGACGGCGTTGATGATGTCCAGCGTGGAGGCGTTACCGGTTTTCAGCACGTTCATCAGCACCGCGCGGCGGCCGTCCAGGCGCACCATATTGGTCTGCGGCGTGTAGCCGTCGCGCACGTGGGCGACGTCGCGCACAAACACCACGCTGCCGTTGGACGTCTTGACCGGCAGATTGTTGAGGTCTTCGATATTGCGCGGGCTGGAATTCAGCTTGATGAAATATTCCGACTCGCCGATCTTCTGCGTGCCGGCCGGGATCACCAGATTCTGCGCGCTGATCGCCGCCACCACATCATTGCCCGACAGGCCGCGCGCGCGCAGCGCGTTCAGGTCCAGGTCCACCTGCACCTGGCGCTGCTTGCCGCCGTAGGGGAACGGAATCGCCGCGCCGGGCACGGTGGCCAGCGCGGTCCGCAGGATGTTATTGCCCAGGTCATAGATCTGCGATTCCGGCAGACTGTCGCTGGACAGCGCCAGCTGCAGGATAGGCACGGTGGAGGCGTTGTAGGCCAGGATCAGCGGCGGTGTGGTGCCCTGCGGCGCGAAGCCGAGCAGCGTCTGCGAGGCGCCGGTGATCTGCGAGAACGCCAGCTCCTCCTTGGCATTCGGCTGGAAGTAGTACTTGACCACCGAGGTGCCGGTCACCGACTGCGACTCGGTGTGCTCGATGTCGTTGACGATGGTCTGCGCCACCCGCTCCGAGAACAGCACGATGCGGTTGGCGATTTCCTCCGGCTGCAGGCCGTTGTACTTCCAGATCACGGCCGTGATCGGAATTTTAATGTTGGGGAAAATATCAGTGGCGGTCTTGGCGATGGAATAGATCCCCGCCAGCACGATCAGCACCGCCAGTACCAGAAAAGTGTACGGCCGCCGTAGCGCCGTTATAACGATCCACATAGGATACCTTTCACAATAACGTGTATATACACGTTTTGGATAAAAAAATTGACGGCTGCAGACACTCCTGAGCGCCGTCAATTTGGTTTCACGAGTTGGCCGAATAATAGGTGCATATGCACCCTAAGTCAATCCTCGATCGAGCTGCCTGACCTTACGGATAGGACAGCCGGCCCAGCTGGCCGTCAGGCGGTGGTGATATCGCGCGCCACGCGCACCACTTCCACCATCGACGACCGCAGCGCGTCCACGCGGTCGGGGCCGTACGTGCGCTCGAAGCGCTCGCTGACCGCCCGCCACAGCGGACGCGCGCGCTCCAGCACTTCCTTGCCGGCCGGGGTGATGGTCAACAGCCGTTCGCGGCGGTCGGCGCCGACCGACACCTTGATCCAGCCCTCGCGTTCCAGCGGCTTGACGTTGCGCGCCATGGTGGTACGGTCGAGCACCATGCGCTCGGCCAGCTCGCTGAGCGCCAGCTGGCCTTCCTTGTCGACTTTATTAAGAATGGAAAACTGCGTGAGGCGCAGTTGCATGGGACGCAGCGCCTCATCATAGGCACGCGTCACCGCGCGAGCTGCACAGCGCACGGCGGCGCAGCTGCATTCAAACATCGGCTCCATGGCCGGCTCCTAACTGACTACAATCCGGGCATTATAGGCCAGATCGCCGGACCAAGTCGGGGTCAGAGCCGGCTCTGACCCCGACTTTTTTAGTAGACCACCACCGAGCGGATCGATTCGCCGCTCTTCATCAGGTCGAAACCTTCGTTGATGCGGTCCAGCGTCAGGTGATGGGTGATCAGGTCGTCAATGTTGAGCTTGCCTTCCATGTACCAGTCGACGATCTTCGGCACGTCGGTGCGGCCGCGCGCGCCGCCGAAGGCCGAACCCTTCCACTCGCGGCCGGTGACCAGCTGGAACGGACGGGTGGAGATTTCCTGGCCGGCCGCCGCCACGCCGATGATGATGGACTTGCCCCAGCCCTTGTGGCAGCACTCCAGCGCCTGGCGCATCAGGGTGGTGTTGCCGACGCACTCGAAGCTGTAGTCGGCGCCGCCGTCGGTCAGCTGGATGATGTGGTCGACCACGTTTTCCACCTCGTTCGGATTGACGAAATGGGTCATGCCGAACTTGCGCGCCATCGCTTCGCGCGCCGGGTTGATGTCGACGCCGATGATCTTGTCGGCGCCCACCATCTTCGCCGCCTGGATCACGTTCAGGCCGATGCCGCCCAGGCCGAACACGACCACGTTGGCGCCCGCCTCCACCTTGGCAGTGAACAGCACCGCGCCGACGCCGGTGGTGACGCCGCAACCGATGTAGCAAACTTTATCGAACGGCGCGTCCTCGCGGATCTTGGCCAGCGCGATCTCCGGCACCACGATGTAGTTGGAGAAGGTCGAGGTGCCCATGTAGTGGAAGATCGGCTTGCCGTCCAGCGAGAAGCGGCTGGTGGCGTCCGGCATCAGGCCCTTGCCCTGGGTGCCGCGGATCGCCTGGCACAGGTTGGTCTTGCGCGACAGGCAGAATTTGCACTGGCGGCATTCCGGCGTGTACAGCGGAATGACGTGGTCATCCTTCTTCAGCGACTTGACGCCAGGGCCGACATCGACCACCACACCGGCGCCTTCATGACCGAGGATGGCCGGGAAGATGCCTTCCGGATCGGCGCCGGACAGGGTGTAGTAATCGGTGTGGCAGATGCCGGTGGCCTTGATTTCGACCAGCACCTCGCCTTCGCGCGGGCCGCCCAGTTCGACTTCCTCGATCGTCAGGGGCTTGCCCGCCTGCCACGCAACGGCTGCTTTAGTTTTCATCTGATTCCTTTCATGGAGAACTATCCTCCATGATAACAAATCAGTCGTGGAACGCCTCCACCACTTTGCGCCGACCCAGCATGAAGGCATCGGCCACGTGGCGCAACGGCGAAACGTCGACGTCCGACTGGCCGGCGCGGATCAGGGCGGCGAAACGCTGGTACAGCGATGGATACTCGGCTTCCTTTTCCAGCGGCTGCTCGGCGCCGTTGATCCACAGGCGCGCGCCGCCGTCGGCCAGGCGCAGTTCGCCCTGCACAGTGGTCACCACGATGTCCCAGCTTTGCTTGCCGGTCTGGCGCCAGTCGAATTCGGCGTGCACCTTCACCGCGTCGGCGTTCTGGAAATGCAGGTCGGCGGCAATCGGCGCGTCGCGGTTTTCCGGGAATTCCAGCGCGGCTTTGGTCAGGAACACGGCCGACGGCAGGATCTCGGTCACGATCGACAGCGCGTTGATGCCCGGATCGAACACGCCCAGGCCGCCGGCCTGCCAGATCCAGTCCTGGTTCGGGTGCCACTGACGCACGTCTTCCTTCCAGATCACGTGCATGCTGGTCGGCGCGTTGGCGGCCAGATGGGACTTGGCCGGTTGCACGCCCGGCGCATAGCGCGAGTGCCAGCTGGCGAACAGGCTTACGCCCTGTTCGGCGGCATAGGCGTCCAGGTCGGCCACTTCCGACAGCGTGGCGCCCGGCGGCTTTTCCATGAACACGTGCTTGCCCGCGGCCAGCGCCTTGCGCGCGGCGGCGTAGCGGTACTGCGGCGGCATGCACAGCGAGACGGCGTCGATCTCCGGATGCGCTTCCAGCATCGCCTCGATGGTCGGGAAGCTCGGCACGTTGTCGATGGTGTTGTTGCGGCTGGCCGTGGCGACCAGGGTGAAGTCGGGATTGGCGCTAATCGCCGGCAAATGCTGGTCGTAAACGATCTTGCCCACGCCCACGATGGCAAGTTTGATAGGTGACGTCATCATCCGGTCTTTCTTGAATAAGTTGATTCTGGCGGAGCAGCAGCCTACCACCTTGGACAACCTGACAACAAGCGCTACGGGACGTCACCTTGTCAATATTATCGATATGACGATTATTGCGGTTCAACCGGCATCGCAGGGCCGATGCCCAGCAGGTCGGACACGGTGCGCCACAGCTGGCGCGGCGAGGTCCACGGTTTCGGCAGGAAGGCGCTGCCGGCGTTGTGCTGTTCCGGATGGCGCGCCGAATACATCAGCACGCGCGCGCCCAGCTGCAGCGAGCGCACGTGCGGCAGCAGATCGGCGCCGTCGCCGTCGGGCAGATCGGGGTCGATCACCACCAGGGCGAACTGTTCGGTCTGCAGCAGCCGGCGCGCGGCTTCCATGGTCGGCACATGGGTCACCTGGGTTTCCGGCACCAGCAGCGCGGCCAGCACCAGCGCCGCATCGTGGTCGCTGTCGATGTGCAGCACGCGCGGCGCCGCGGCAAATATGGAAAAACCGATCGCGCCGCCGCTCTCTTCGGTAAACGCACGATGGCTGTTGCTCGGGAAATCATTGGTCATGGCTAGCTCCGCAGGAAAAACAAATCTCGGCGGAGTTGGGCCGAATGGAAGGGCGTGGCGCAGGGTACAGGCGGCCAGTGAAGCGGCAGGCATAGATCGGGCCCGCGGCGGATCAGGCGGGCGGATGACAGACATCCGCCGCTGACAAGCGATAGTTTAACCTAAAAATGCTCAAGGGCAAGAAATTTTGCCCCCAGCTCGTCTACTTTTTCAGACGGTTGTTGAAGGCCGCGTGCAGGCTGTTGAGGGTTTCCTCGGCCGCCAGCAACTGGTCTGCCACCTCGTTCACCTTGCGACGGTTGGAACGGGCGTGATCGCGCAGCACTTCAAAGGCGGTGTTGCGGTCGGTCTGGAACTTGCACATCAGCAGGCCCACAGCCAGACTGGTTTCGCGGCCGGCGGCCAGGGCGGCGTTCAGATTCAACTCGGTGCGGCGCAGCTGGCGGATCTCGTCGGCGCGCGCCAGACCGGCGGTGAACGCCGGCATCAGGTGCTTTTCGTCGACCGGCTTGACCAGAAAGCCGACCGCGCCATACGAGGCGGCCTGCTTGCCGGCGTCGGCGTCGCCGCGGCCGGACAGGAACATGAACGGCACCGAGCTGGTGGCATGCAACTGCTTGGCCAGTTCCAGGCCGTTCATGCCGGGCATGTGGATGTCCAGCAGGGCCAGATCGGGTTCGCGCTGGGCGATGGCTTGCAGCGCCTGTTCGGCGGACGAAGCCTTGGCGATGTCATAGCCGGCATGGCCGAGCACTTCGCCGAGGAAGTCGAGCAGCAGGGGGTCGTCATCGACGATCAGGATCAGGCGTTTGGTAGCTGGAGTGGATGCGGTCATGGGCATGTAGGGATAAACCTTGGGCGAATACTAACGACCCCATTTAAACCGAAAGCCGGCCACACTTCAAGCGTTTTATCACTTGGTGTAAAGCGATAGAAAATCCCTCACCGCCGCCGCCACACTTTCAGCTTGATAGACGCTGCTGATGGCGGCCACCATGTGCGCGCCGCGCGCCACCAGCGGCGCCGCGTTGTGCGGTGTCATGCCGCCGATCACCACCGTCGGCACGCGGATCGCGGCGCGGGCCTGATCGAGAATCTCGACTGGCGTGGTGACCGCATACTTCTTCACTTTTGATGGATAGAAGCCGCCAAATGCCACATAGCTGGCGCCGGCCTGCTGGGCATCGAGCGCGCGCGGCAACTCACCGTAGCAGGATGCGCCAATGATCTTGTCGCGGCCGAGCCGCGCGCGGACCTCGGCCACCTGTGCATCCGCCCCGCCGAGATGAACGCCATCGGCATCGATCTCGGCGCACAAGTCGGCGAAATCATTGACGATGAACGGCACGTGGTATCGGCGGCACAATGCCAGCAAGGCGCTGGCCTGCTCGCGCCGCAGCGCCGGCGTAGCCTCCTTGTGGCGGTACTGCAGCAGCGCGATCGGACCAGCGCGAAGCGCCTGCCCGGTGACGGCCAGCAGGCGGTCGGTGGCGTTCCAATCCGGAGTAACGAGATAAAGTCCGTGCATGATGGGCTTTCATAAGAAATGGCGCAGCGGCACCCGCTGGCCATCGGCGATGGCATACGCGTCGCGCAGCGCCAGATAAGTAAAATGCTGCGCCCGCTCCAACTCCGGGGTCAGGTCTTCCATTGCGTCACGAGCACTGCCGTAATCAAGACTACGGCAGTGCTCGTGACGCAATGGAAGACCTGACCCCGGATGCGACCCCGGATGCACGGCGGCGATGGCGGCGATGGCGGCGGCCAGGGTGCAGCCGCTGCCGTGGAAGTCGCCAGGCAGGCGCGGCCAGCGCCACTCACGCCGGCCTTGCGGGCCATACCAGCGGTTGATGATCTCGGCGCCATCGCCGTGGCCGCCGGTGATCAGGATCTGCCGGCAGCCGCGTGCCAGCAGGATGGCAGCCTGCTCATCTGCCTGGGCGGCGCCGGTCAGCGCCGCCGCTTCCGGGCCGTTGGGGGTGATGATGGTGGTCAGCGCCAGCAGCGGCGCCAGCGCCTCGACCGCGTCGTCGCGCGACAGCAGGTCGCCGTGGCCGCTGGCCAGTACCGGGTCCAGCACCACCGGCAGGTCGGGCTGCTGCGCGCGCAGTTGTTCGATCACCTGCGCTATCGCGCGCGCGTTGGCGGCGCTGCCGGTAA
The DNA here is from genome assembly GCF_004614165.1 of Duganella callida. Classification (GTDB taxonomy): domain Bacteria; phylum Pseudomonadota; class Gammaproteobacteria; order Burkholderiales; family Burkholderiaceae_D; genus Rugamonas; species Rugamonas callida. The sequence goes on from NZ_SPVG01000077.1 coordinate 12,619, forward strand.
TGCCGATCTTGATCGCGCTGATTGCCATCTTGTCGGTCAATGCGCACGCCTGGCGCGAGACCAGCTCCGCTTGCACCGGCTGCACGTCGTAGACGCGGTCGTTGTCCTGCACCGTCAACGCCGTGCACACCGTCAGCGCATGCGCGCCCAGGGCGGCGATCGCTTGCGCGTCCGCCGTCAGGCCGGCGCCGCCAGACGGGTCAAGCCCGGCGAACACCAGCACGCAGTGGCGCCGCACTACCGCGCCCTCTGCCGATGCCCGCGTCCCCGCCCTGGTGGTCATGCTAGCCGGCCGGCCATTGGCGATGATGGCGAGGCGGCGAACCTGCGCGGAATGCGGCCCGCCAGGTAAGCCTCCCTGCCCGCCCGCACGCCCAGCTTCATGGCCCGCGCCATGCGCACCGGGTCCTGCGCGCCGGCGATGGCGGTGTTCATCAGCACACCGTCGCAGCCGAGCTCCATGGCGATCGCCGCGTCGGACGCGGTGCCGACGCCTGCATCCACCAGCACCGGCACCCTGGCCTGCTCGATGATCAGCGACAGGTTCCACGGATTCAGTATGCCCATGCCGGACCCGATCAGCGACGCCAGCGGCATCACCGCCACGCAGCCGATATCCTCCAGCATGCGCGCCTGGATCGGGTCGTCGCTGCAGTACACCATCACGTCGAAACCATCCTTCACCAGTTCGCGCGCGGCGACCAGCGTTTCCGGCATGTTCGGGAACAGGGTCTGTTCGTCGCCCAGCACTTCCAGTTTGACCAGTTTATGGCCGTTCAGCAGTTCGCGCGCCATCTGCAGCGTGTAGACCGCGTCCCTGGCGGTGTAGCAGCCGGCCGTATTCGGCAGGATGGTGTACTGCGACGGCGGCAGTACGTCCAGCAGGCTGGGCGCCTTCGGGTCCTGGCCGATGTTCACGCGGCGGATCGCCACCGTGATGATTTCCGCCTCCGCCGCATCGGTCGCCTCGCGGGTCTGCTGCAGATCCTTGTACTTGCCGCTGCCGACCAGCAGCCGCGATTGATATGCCTTGCCTGCGATAGTCAATACATCACTCATTTCTGTCTCCGTTTAGCCGCCGCCGATGGCGCGCACGATGTCCACTTTGTCCTGGGCCTGCAGCTCGCGCTGCGGCCATTGCTGGCGTGGCACGACGTCGCGGTTGACCGCCAGCGCCAGCGCCTGCCCCGTCAATTCCAGCGCGTCGATCAGCTGGTCCAGCGTCAGTCGCGGCGGCACCCGGTGCGGTGTGCCGTTCAATTCGATCTCGATCATTTGTCACGCCTTGCTATACAGTTCGGCGCCATTCTTCATGAACTCGACCGCCTTCACCTGCATGCCCTGTTCCGCGTAGGCGCGTACCTCCTGCGTGATTTTCATCGAGCAGAAATGCGGTCCGCACATGGAACAGAAGTGCGCCACCTTGGCCGAGTCCTTGGGCAGCGTCTCGTCGTGGAATTCGCGCGCCTTGTCCGGATCGAGGCCGAGGTTGAACTGGTCCTCCCAGCGGAATTCGAAGCGCGCCTTGGACAGCGCGTTGTCGCGGATCTGCGCGCCGGGATGGCCTTTCGCCAGATCGGCCGCGTGGGCCGCGATCTTGTAGGTGATGATGCCGTCCTTGACGTCGTTCTTGTCGGGCAGGCCAAGGTGCTCTTTCGGCGTCACATAGCACAGCATGGCGGTGCCGTACCAGCCGATCTGCGCGGCGCCGATGCCGGAGGTGATGTGGTCGTAGCCTGGCGCGATGTCGGTGGTCAGCGGCCCGAGTGTGTAGAACGGCGCCTCGTCGCACTGCGCCAGCTGCAGCTCCATGTTCTCCTTGATCAGCTGCATCGGCACGTGGCCCGGACCTTCGATCATCACCTGCACATCGTGCTTCCAGGCGATCTGCGTCAGTTTGCCCAGCGTTTTCAGTTCGCCCAGCTGGGCCTCGTCGTTGGCGTCGTAGATGGAACCGGGACGCAGGCCGTCGCCCAGCGAGAACGACACATCGTACGCCTTCATGATCTCGCAGATCTCTTCGAAATGCGTGTACAGGAAGTTTTCCTGGTGATGCGCCAGGCACCATTTGGCCATGATGGAACCGCCCCGCGAGACAATGCCGGTCAGGCGCTTGGCGGTCAGCGGCACGAAGCGCAGCAGCACGCCGGCGTGAATGGTGAAGTAATCGACACCCTGCTCCGCCTGTTCGATCAGCGTGTCGCGGAAGATTTCCCAGCTCAGGTCTTCGGCCTTGCCGTTGACCTTTTCCAGCGCCTGATAGATCGGCACCGTGCCGATGGGTACAGGGCTGTTGCGGATCACCCACTCGCGCGTTTCGTGGATATGCTTGCCGGTCGACAGATCCATCACCGTGTCGCCGCCCCAGCGGATGGCCCAGGTCATCTTTTCCACTTCCTCGCCGATCGACGAGGTCACCGCCGAGTTGCCGATGTTGGCATTGACCTTGACCAGGAAATTGCGGCCGATGATCATCGGCTCGACTTCCGGGTGATTGATGTTGGCCGGGATGATGGCGCGTCCGCGCGCGATCTCGTCGCGCACGAATTCCGGCGTGATCTCCGGCGGGATGGCGGCGCCATAGGCCTGCCCGGGATGCTGGCGGCCCATCAGATCGGCCAGACGCTGGCCCATGGGACCGGACTGCGTCAGGCTCTCCAGATATTCCTTGCGCCGCAGGTTCTCGCGGATGGCGACGAACTCCATTTCCGGCGTGACGATGCCCTGGCGCGCATAGTGCATCTGCGTGACATTGCGGCCGGCGCGCGCGCGGCGCGGCTGGCGGTGCAGGTCGAAGCGCAGCTCGTCCAGCGCCGGATCGGCCAGGCGCGCCTTGCCGTAGACGGAGGTCGGACCGTCGAGCTCCTCGGTATCGTCGCGCTCCAATATCCACGGCATGCGCGGTGTTTCGGCCAGGCCGGAACGGATATCGATCCGCGCCTGCGGATCGGTGTACGGTCCGGAGGTATCGTAGACATACACCGGCGGATTGGCCTCGAAGCCGAACGAAGCCGGCGTATCGGCCTGCACGATTTCGCGCATCGGCACGCGCATGTCGGGGCGGCTGCCTTCGACGTAGATCTTGCGGGAATTGGGTAAGGGCTTGATCGCGGCCTCATCCACCGTCGCGGTGGCGGACACGAATTTCGGATTGGCGTTCATTTGGCTCCTTTGTTAGGCAGGAGCCAGCAAAGGAGGTTGGACGGCAGCCACGCGGAACACCCGGACGGTGTGGCGGCGGCGACATCCTAAGCTTCCCTTCGCTGGCATTATCCAGATCAGGTTCGGAGGGTATTTCTCACCCGCGCCACACATGCAGCGCAGGACCCCTAGCGTTTGCCACCTCGCGGCAGCGCGACGATTATACGCCCGGATTTCAAAAAACCACAACGTGTCATTGCGTATTGCCAGACGGAACAGCGGCGCATACACTGGCCGGTGACCTCGCTTACTTGAAGACCGATAAGGACCGTGATGAAGAAACTCGCCTGTGCTTTGACTGTGTCGTACCTGTCCGTTTCCGCCGCCCTGGCCGCCAACTATCTGGACCAGCCCGTGGAAGATAACCTGCCGTCACTGGTCGGCATCTACAAGCAGATTCACCAGTTTCCCGAGCTGTCGCACCAGGAAGTCAAAACCTCGGCCATCGTCGCCGGGGAGATGCGCAAGGCCGGCTTCAAGGTCACGGAGCGCGTGGGCAAATTCCCCGACGGCAGCCAGGCTTACGGCGTGGTCGGCATCCTCGAAAACGGCCCCGGCCCACGCCTGCTGATCCGCGGCGACATGGACGCCCTGCCCATCATCGAAGAAACCGGCGTGCCCTACGCCAGCCAGGTGCGCACCAAGAACGCCGCCGGCCAGGAAATCGGCGTGATGCACGCCTGCGGGCACGACATCCACACCACCACCCTGATCGGCACCGCGCGCCTGATGGCGGCCACCAAAAAACAATGGAAAGGCACGCTGATCCTGGTCGGCCAGCCGGCCGAGGAAACCGCCGACGGCGCCAAGGCGCTGATGGCCGATAACTTCTACGAACGCTTCGGCAAGCCGGATTTCGCCATCGCCCTGCACGACACGCCCGGCCGCGCGGCCGGCCAGGTGGCCGTCACCAGCGGCCCGACCACGGCCGGCGTCACCTCGATCGACGTGGTCATGCGCGGCATCGGCGCCCACGGCGCCGAGCCGCAGAACGCCAAGGATCCGGTGGTGATGGCCGGCGAATTCATCGTCCAGCTGCAGACCATCGTCAGCCGCGAGCAGGACCCGCGCGATCCGGCCGTGGTCACCGTCGGCTCCATCCACGGCGGCGCCAAGCGCAACGTGATTCCCTACGAGGTGAAGATGGAACTGACCACGCGCTCGTTCAGCGACAAGGCCAACCAGATCATCATCGACGGCGTCAAGCGCATCGCGCGCGGCGTGGCGATTTCGGCCGGCGTGCCGGAAGACCGCATGCCCATCGTCACCGTGGTGGAAAAGGAGACGCTGCCGTCCATGCACAACAACCCGGCGCTGAACGCCCGCGTCAAGACGGCGCTCACCGGCGCGCTCGGCGCCGCCAACGTGTTCGAGGACGATGCGGTGATGAACAGCGAAGACTTCGGTCTGTTCGGCCTGCCGGGCCGCCAGATTCCGACCGTGATGTTCGGCCTGGGTATCGCCGATCCGGCCGAACTGGCGGCGGCGCGCGCCGGCGGCAAGCCGATACCGGGCGCGCACACCAGCCACTTCAAGCCGATTCCGGAACCCAGCCTGCGTGCCGGCGTGAAGGCGATGACCTCGGTGGCCACCGCGCTGCTGCAGTAATCAGTCCCTGAAGGTGGGCGTGGACTTGCTCATGCCCGCCATCATCGCCGCCTGCAGATCGGCCGACATCAGCATGGCCGCATTCCAGGTGGCGACGTAGTTCAAGCCGTCCGCGACGGAGTGGTCGCGCGCGTAGCTGATCATCTCCTTCACTCCGCGCACCGACAGCGGCGACTTGGCCGCGATCTGCGCCGCGATCTCGCGCACGCCGGCGCGCAAGGCTTCGGGCGAGTCGAACACGCGATTGACCAGGCGGATCGCCTTCGCCTCGGCCGCGTCGAACTTGCGCGCCGTGTAGGCCAGCTCGCGCGCCATGCCCTCGCCGATCAGGCGCGGCAGGCGTTGCAAAGTCCCCACATCGGCGGTCATGCCTATGTCGATTTCCTTGATGGTGAACCAGGCGTCCGCCGAGCAGTAACGCATGTCGGCGCAGCAGATCAGATCGATGCCACCGCCGACGCAGGCGCCATGCACGGCGGCCAGCACCGGTTTGCGGCAGCGTTCAAGGCTGGTCAGCGTGTCCTGCAGGTCGAGGATCACGCGCCGCAGGTTCTCGCGCGTGCGGCCGTCGCAGTCGTCGCGTACCTGGGCGCCGACACCCAGCATCATCTGCAGATCGATGCCGGCCGTGAACGCCTTGCCTTCGCCCTCCAGGATGGCGACGCGGATGTCGGGCGTCTCATCGATGTAGCGGAAGGCGCCGCGGATCTCGTTCCACATCACCGCATTCATCGCATTCAGCTTGTCCGGCCGGTTCAGCCGCACTGTCGCGATCTTGTCTTCCACAGTAAAAAGCAAAGTCTCAAAACTGGGCATGCCCGTCTCCTGTCAGCGATGTTCCCTAGTGTGCCAGACACGCAGAATGTAGATCGCCGTATCTTTTATTTCATATCGAATTTCATATTGGCGCACCAGGATGCGGCGCACCTCCCGCGGCAGGAACTCGTCCAGCGACTCTCCTAATCTGGCGTTAGCCATCAGAAACTCATGGAGCCGGCTCAGATCGGACAGCGCCTTGCTGGTCCAAAAGATCTTCATCACTCACGGCAAAGGCAATGGGGCTCCACTTGCCAGGCTGTCCGCCCACTGCTTCACATCCTGGTGGTCGACGAAGCGGCCAGCATCCACGTCTTCCAGAGCCTCCTGAGTCAACTGTCGGCGCGCATCCGCCAGCTCACGGCTCAAAGCATCGAGGATGCGCTGCTTATCCGTCAAGCTTAATAATTTAATATTTTCCTCTATTTCCGCTACGGTCATCGCCATGGCATCCTCCTGCGAATATGGAACCCTATTGTAGCTGCCACAATAATACGCAGCGCGGGCTGCGTCATCTATAATGGCTGTTTCCGCAAACGCATTTATCAAATTACATCAGCCATCATGGAATTAGCCAAGTCTTTCGAGCCTGCCGACATTGAACAGTTCTGGCGCAACGAATGGGAACAGCGCGGTTACTACACCGCCTCCATCAACGCCGGAAAGCCGTCCTTCAGCATTCAGCTGCCGCCGCCGAACGTCACCGGCACCCTGCACATGGGCCATGCCTTCAACCAGACCATCATGGATGGCCTGACCCGCTACCACCGCATGCTGGGCCATAACACCGCCTGGATCCCCGGCACCGACCACGCCGGCATCGCCACCCAGATCGTGGTGGAGCGCCAGCTCGACGCGCAGAAAGTCTCGCGCCACGACCTGGGCCGCGACAAGTTCATCGAAAAAGTCTGGGAGTGGAAAGAGAAATCCGGCTCCACCATCACCGGCCAGATGCGCCGCCTGGGCGCCTCGCCGGACTGGAAGCGCGAATACTTCACCATGGACGCCGAACGCTCCAAGGTCGTCACCGAAGTGTTCGTGCGCCTGCACGAACAGGGCCTGATCTACCGCGGCAAGCGCCTGGTCAACTGGGACCCGGTGCTGGGCACCGCCGTCTCCGACCTGGAAGTGGTGTCGGAAGAAGAAGACGGCTCGATGTGGTACATCAAGTATCCGCTGGCCGACGGCAGCGGCTCGCTGACGGTGGCCACCACCCGTCCTGAAACCATGCTGGGCGACGTCGCCGTGGCGGTCGATCCGACCGACGAGCGCTATCAGGCGCTGGTCGGCAAGATGCTCAAGCTGCCGCTGGTCGGCCGCGAGATCCCGGTCATCGCCGACTCGTATGTCGACAAGGCCTTCGGCACCGGCTGCGTGAAAATCACCCCCGCGCACGACTTCAACGACTACGCCGTCGGCCAGCGCCACAACCTGGCCATGCCGTCCATCATGACGCTGGACGCGAAGATCGTCGACGACGCGCCGGAAGCCTATCGCGGCCTGGACCGCTTCGAAGCGCGCAAGAAGATCGTCGCCGACCTGGAAGCGCAAGGCCTGCTGGTCGAAGTCAAGCCGCACAAGCTGATGGTGCCGCGCGGCGACCGTACCGGCGTGGTCATCGAACCGATGCTGACCGACCAGTGGTTCGTCGCCATGAGCAAGCCGGCGCCGGAAGGCACCTACAACCCCGGCAAATCGATCGCCGCAGTGGCGCTGGAAAAAGTCGCCTCGGGCGAGATCAAGTTTGTCCCGGAAAACTGGAGCACCACCTACAACCAGTGGCTGAACAATATCCAGGACTGGTGCATCTCGCGCCAGCTGTGGTGGGGCCACCAGATCCCGGCCTGGTACGACGACGCCGGCAACATCTTCGTCGCCCGCACCGAAGAGGAAGCCAAGGCGCAGGCCGCCGCCCGTGGCATCAGCGCGCCGCTGCGCCGCGACGCCGACGTGCTGGACACCTGGTTCTCGTCCGCGCTGGTGCCGTTCTCGACCCTGGGCTGGCCGGAACAGACCCCTGACCTGGAAGCCTTCCTGCCGTCGTCGGTGCTGGTGACCGGCTTCGACATCATCTTCTTCTGGGTGGCGCGCATGGTCATGATGACCGCGCACTTCACCGGCAAGGTGCCGTTCAGGACCGTCTACGTGCACGGCCTGGTGCGCGACTCGCAGGGCCAGAAAATGTCCAAGTCCAAGGGCAACACCCTGGACCCGATCGACCTGATCGACGGCATCGGCGTCGAAGCGCTGGTGGAAAAGCGCACCACCGGCCTGATGAACCCGAAAGCGGCCGAAAAGATCGCCAAGGCCACCCGCAAGGAATTCCCGGAAGGCATCGCCGCCTACGGCACCGACGCCGTGCGCTTCACCATGGCCTCGTACGCCTCGCTGGGCCGCAACATCAACTTCGACCTGGGCCGCGCCGAAGGCTACCGCAACTTCTGCAACAAGCTGTGGAACGCCACCCGCTTCGTCATGATGAACACCGAAGGCAAGGACTGCTCGGCATCCGACGCCGACCTGTCGATGGCCGACAAGTGGATCATCTCGCTGCTGCAGAAAGCCGAACTGGAAATCGCCAAGGGTTTCGAAGACTACCGCTTCGACAACATCGCCTCGGCCATCTACAAGTTCGTGTGGGACGAGTACTGCGACTGGTATCTGGAAGTGGCCAAGGTACAGGTGCAAGGCGGCACCGAAGGCCAGCAGCGCGCCACCCGTCACACCCTGCTGCGCGTGCTGGAAGTGGTGCTGCGCCTGGCGCACCCGGTGATCCCGTTCGTGACCGAAGCGCTGTGGCAGGCCGTCGCGCCGCTGGCCGGAAAAGGCGGGGCCACCATCATGCTGCAACCGTATCCGGTCGCCGACGCCGCCCACATCGACGAAACGGCCGAAGCCTGGATGCAGCAACTGAAAGCGCTGACCGACGCCACCCGCAACCTGCGCGGCGAAATGCAGCTGGCGCCGTCGCTGCGCGTGCCGCTGATCGTCGAACCGGGCAACGCGGCCGACAAGGCGGCGATGGAAGGCTACGCGCCGTACGTGCAATCGCTGGCCAAGCTGGCGGAAGTGCAGATCGTCGACGCCCTGCCGGATTCGCCGGCGGCCGTGGCCATCGTCGGCACGACCAAGCTGATGCTGAAAGTGGAAATCGACGTCAAGGCCGAGCGTGAGCGTCTGAGCAAGGAAATCGCTCGACTGGAAGGCGAGATCGGCAAGGCCAACGGCAAACTGTCGAACGAAAGCTTCGTCGCCCGCGCGCCGGCGGCGGTGGTGGAGCAGGAAAAAGAACGCGTCGCCAGCTTCTCGGCCACCCTGGCCAAGATCCGCGAACAGTTCGCCAAGCTGTAAAAATCCGGGGTCAGTTCTGCCAATCGCACACGGGCTCTGCCGTAGCGGTCGCTACGGC
>NZ_SPVG01000198.1 GCF_004614165.1 Duganella callida
GGACATGCCGGCCTGCCCGGCGCGCGCGCGCATCAATTGCGCCGCCGATCCGCACGGCGCCAGCTGCATCCGCTTCGTGCGCGCACGCGTGTGCGCGCCGGGCGACGGCGAGTGCGGCCAGGTGAACTACCAGCCCCTGCTGCCGCTGACCGGCCTCAGCTTCGCGCTGCCCGCCAGCGTCACGATCGCCAAGGCGGAGTCGCTGGGTTTTCGACCGGGGAGCACGTTATGTCCATGAAATTTGACGAAGAATCGCAGGCTTCTTATGATTGGCGTATGAACATGCAAGCCCGCCTGGAAAAGATAGAAGCCGACATTTTCGCGATGAAGGTCGACATCGCTTTTTTAAAAGCCAACAGTGCAACCAAGGCCGACCTGGCCGAAACCCGATCCACCATCATCGCGTGGGTTGTCGGCGCCGTGTTCCTGGGCCAGCTGTTGCCGTCGCTGCTCAAGCTGTTGCTGCCCGGGTGATCCATTACCGGTACGCCTGCATGGCAGGAATATCGAGCTCCCACGCGGTGCCGCTGCCGCTGCCGCTGCGCACCACCAGCCTGGCATTGATGCGCGCCGCGCGTTCATACATGCCGCGCATGCCCCAGTGGTCTTGCCGTCCCCCCTCGCTGAGCACGGCGTCAGGGATGCCGACGCCATCGTCGCTGAGCACGCAGCGGAAGGCCCGGCTGCCGTAGTGCAGCTCGGCGTCGATGCGGCTGGCCTGGGCGTGGATGCGGGCGTTGGCCACCGCCTCGGTGAGGATCGCCAGCGCCTCGTTGTGGATCATCGCGTCCAGCTTGCGCACCGCGCCGAAGATCGTCAGCCGCAGCGGGCAGCCGTCGCCGTGCTGCATGCGCGTCGCGCCGGCCAGCACGGCGTCGGCGAAACTCAGGTTGCCGCCCGTTTCGCCGCGCAGATCGCGGATCCGTCCGCGCCCCTCGTCGAGCACCTGTTCGGCCAGATCCAGCGCGGTTTCGATCTGCCGGCGGGCCGCATCGGCCGGCGGCAGCTTCAGCAGCGCGACGTGCACATGCAGCACCAGCCCCTGCACCGATTGCAGCAGGGTGTCGTGCAATTCACGCGCGATCCGCTCGCGTTCGTCGATGCGCTCCTGCAGCCGGCTGGCCATCTGCCGGCCCATGCGCCGGACATACCAGCGGCAGGCCAAGGCCAACGCCAGCAGCGCGCCGATGGCACACAGAGCCTTGAACCACCAAGTCTGGGTGTAGGTCGGCGCGATGGCAAACGCCACGCTGGTGACGGTGTCGGACCAGCGGCCGTCGTAGTCGCTGGCAGCGACGCTGAAGTGGTATTCGCCGGGCGCCAGATTGCTGTAGTAGGCGCTGCGGCGTGCGCCCACCTCCTGCCACCCCGAGTCGACCTCGTGCAGACGGTAGCGGAAACGCAGGCGCTCCGGGATCGACAACGCGGGCAGCGCATAATCGATCTGCAGCGCGGAACTGTCCGGCGCCAGGCGCAGCGGCTGCTGCAGCGGCCGCCGCGCGCCCGGCGGCCCCAGCGTCTTGACGATCACCGGCAGGCCGGGCATGGCCGGGGCCGGCTCGGCCGGATTCAGGCGGAACAGGCCGGCCGAGCGCACCAGCCACAGGCGCCCGTCGGCCGCCAGCACCAGTGACGGGCTGGGCATCTTGGGCGCACTGCCCTCCAGCCCATCGAGCTGATCCAGCCGCGTGGCGCGCACGCGATAGTCGGCGGAACGCTCGAATTTGGCGATTTCCGCACGGGCGATGCGGAACAAGCCGGCAAACGCATTCACCCAGAGATCGCCGTTGTCGAGTTCCACCATGCCGGAAACGCCGTGGAAATTTTCGCCGTCGGCCCCCAGCAGCGGGTGAAAACGGTCGGTTGCGAACAAGGCCAGGCCGCCTTCCCCGCCCGCCCAGACATGCCGACCGTGCACCTGCAACGACAGCAGCGCCCCCAGCGCCAGCCCCTGCTCCGGACCGTAGCGGCGCCAGCGCGCGCCATCGGCCCGCGCCGCCACGCCGGACTGATAGGCCAGCCACAGCCCGGCGGCGTCCCGCCCGGCCATCGCGTTGACTTCGCCGTCCGGCCCGAATTTTTCCCAATTGCCCAGCGCATCGCGGCGATACAGGCCATGCTGGACCAGCGCCGCCAGCAGACTGCCGTCGCGCTGCGCCAGCAATGCCCGCGGCCGGGCGCCGCCGGGCACCGACGGCAAGGCCACCGGCCTGCCGCCGAAGGGTCCGAAGCGCCGCAAGGCGCCGTACGAGGCGCCCCACAGCACGCCGTCGGCGCCGCGGGCAAAGCTGGTCAGCAGCTTGTCCCATTCGCCCGTGCCCGGCGTCCACAGCGGCTTGGCCGTGACATGGCCGCTTTCATCCGAGACCACATGATAACTGCCGATCCAGACGCCGCCACGGTCGTCGGCGATCAGGCCGCCGCTGATCGTGGCATCGGGCACGTTCAGCCTAGTCACGCGCCGATGGCGGAAGCGATCGACGCCGCGCGAGGTCGCGGCCCAGACATTGCCCTCCTGATCTTCAAACAGCGCCCCGACCGCGTGACCGCTCAAGCCTTGCTGCGGCGCGGCCAGCGTCATGCGCGGTCCGGTGCGCTGTTCGAGGCCCCGCAACTGGCCGACCCAGAGATCGCCGTGGCGGTCGACCAGCAGGCTGCCGGGATCGCCCAGGGCGCCCCACGCCCGGTACGGCGTATTCGCTTGCGGACCGGTCAGCAGGTGCAGACGGGAGTGCAGCGCATCCCAACTGATCACATTTCCATCGGGCAGTTCGAACAGCACGCCGGTACCGCTGTCGACGCCGGCCCGGGTGAATTGCCGCGCCCCCGGCTGCAGCGCGTACACGCCGGCGTCGCCCTGCGCCCACAACACGCCGCGGCGGTCGCGCATCAGCGTTTTATAGCTGCCGCCGGCCAGCCCCCACGCGGCGGCGGCCGGCTGCCAGCGCTCGCGCTCCAGATACCACAGGCCCGTCGACGTGGCCGCCCACATGCGGCCGCCGCCGTCGCGCTCCAGGCCCCACACGGCGGCACGGGGCGGCAAGCCGTCCCGCTCGCCGTAATTGCGTATCAGGCCGTTGCGCAAGACGCTGGCGCCGCCAGTGCGGTAGCCGATCCACAGCGCTTCGCCCGCCACGGCGTTGACCAGGCTGACATTGGTGGTCGGCAAAGCGCCATTGCCCGGCACGAACTGTTCGAACCGCATGCCGTCGAAGCGCACCAGGCCGCCTGGCCCGCCCAGCCACAACCAGCCATCGCGGGTCTGGGTGATCGACAAGACCGACTCCGGCGCGCCGTCACGCGCGGTCCAGCTGGTGTGGTGCAAATTGCTGGGCGCGACCGGCGCCGCACGCGACTGACACAGCGCTGGCGCCGCCCCGACGGCGAACACCACGCACGCCACGATTGCGCGGCAATAGCTGAACGTCTCGTCCATAAACCCGAAGTTGGAATTGTTATGCGACCTGTACGAATTATTGTATAGAAGATATCGATCAGATAGCGGGCCGCCGGTCGCCCGGCCGCTGAAATCGGTCGCATTGTTGCGTTCGTCAGACGCGCGCGCGCCCAAAGCAAAAAGCCCGCGACCTGGCGGTCGCGGGCTTGTTCAGGCGTTCAACGTCGCCCTATGGCCGGACGTTACGGCTACTTGAGCTCAGGCCGACTTCTTCGACTTGCGACGCGCGACTGCGCCCAGGATGCCCAGGCCGCCCAGCAGCATCGCGTAGGTTTCCGGTTCCGGAACCGGCAGCGCCGACACCGCGCCTTGATAGGTGGTGCGGTCGGCGGTGGTCAGACCGGTGACGTGCACCGAATAGGTACCAGCCGACAGCACACCGCCCCAGCTCAGGGATTGCGAGGTGGTGGTGCCCGCGCCTGGGGCGAAGGTATTACCCAGCAATACCGCGCTGAAGTTCGAAATCGCGCCACCGGTCACGGCGAACGTCTGGCTGGCCAGGAACGATGCGGTCGAGTCCGCCAGCAGGGTGAAGGTCCAGGTGTCATCGATCGCGGTACCGGCCGAGATACGGACCGAGGATTCGCCCCAGGAATCGAAGCCCGCAGGCGACAGCGTGCCCAGGTCATAGGTCGCTGCGGAAGCAGCAAAGGAAGTGGCCAGCAGGGCGGTGGCGGCGATCAGTTTCAGTTTCATGGGTACTCCGGGGAAATTAAGGTGTGGTTAATAAAATAATGCTTGCAATGCATCTAAATAATAACAATAACAAGATTTTTATTTGTTAATTTTCAATCGTGCATTGTTAAATTCTTTTGCACAACGCCACACATCTTCCGCGATCAGCCTCCGGATCTATCGCTGGAAAAGAAAAAGGCCAATCTGATGATTGGCCTAAGTCTTTGATTCGATTGTGTTGGTCGGGGCGAGAAGATTCGAACTTCCGACCCCTTGCACCCCATGCAAGTACGCTACCAGGCTGCGCTACGCCCCGACGAACGGCTTATTATAGCAGCCGCTTTAAGTATTTGTCATGTTTGCCGCGCGCGGTTAAGATGAAAAGATGAATCCCGCCCTGCTCGAGCAAGCTGCCACCCTCGTCAGCCAGGCCGATCTGTTGATCGTGGCGGCCGGAGCCGGCATGGGCGTGGACTCGGGCCTGCCCGATTTTCGTGGCAACGAGGGGTTCTGGCAGGCTTATCCCGCCCTCGGTCGGGCGCGCATGGCGTTTGCCAGCGTGGCCTCGCCAGCGACATTCCATGACGACCCCGCGCTGGCCTGGGGATTTTACGGACACCGGCTGAACCTGTATCGCGCCACCGTGCCGCATCCCGGCTTCGCCCTGTTGAAAAAATGGGGCAAACGCATGCGGCATGGCGATGCCGTCTTCACCAGCAACGTCGATGGACAGTTTCAGCGCGCCGGCTTCGATCCGCAGCGGATATACGAATGTCACGGTTCCATCCATCACCTGCAATGCCTGCAGCCATGCGGTGCGCAGATCTGGAGTGCGGACGATTTCACGCCGCGGGTGGACAACGACGCCTGCCGCCTGTTGAATGCCGCGCCCTCCTGCCCGCATTGCGGCGCCATGGCGCGGCCGAACATTCTGATGTTCGGTGACGGCGGCTGGAACGAACAACGCGCCAGCGCGCAGGAAATGCGGCTCGACGCCCTGCTGCGCCAGGCCGAAAGGCCATTGGTGATCGAATTGGGCGCCGGCATGGCGATACCGTCGGTACGCCATTTCGGCCACCGCGTGATCCGCCATCACAACGGTCGGATGATACGCGTCAACCCGCGCGAGCCGCAGGTGGCCAGTCCGCACGATGTGGGACTGGCTTCCGGCGCCCGCGCGGCGCTGGAAGCGATCGACGCGCTGTTATAAACTATTTATACCAATTTCACGGTGATCGGCGACAGGCCGTCCACTTTGCCTTCCAGGACGTTGCCGCGCACCACCGCGCCCACTCCTTCCGGCGTGCCGCTGAAAATCAGGTCGCCGGGCGCCAGCGTGAACAGGGTCGACAGGTTGGCGATGGTTTCGCTGATCGACCAGATCAGGTGCGAGATGGTCGACGACTGTTTGGTCACGCCATCGACGTCGAGCTGGATCGCCGCGTGGTTGATGTCGCCGGCCTCTTCGGCACGGTGAATCAGGCCGATCGGCGCCGAAAAGTCGAACGCCTTGCCGATTTCCCACGGACGGCCGGCGTCGCGCATCTTGAACTGCAGGTCGCGGCGCGTCATGTCGAAGCCGACGGCGTAGCCGAAGATGTGGCTGGCCGCATCCTCCACCGCGATGTTGGCGCCGCCCCTGCCGATGGCGACCACCAGTTCGCACTCGTAGTGCAGGTTGTTGGTCAGCGGCGGATACGGCAGTTCCAGCACGCGATTGGGCGCGGCCGGCACCACGGCCTGCGCGTCGCCGGGTTTGCAGAAGAAGAATGGCGGTTCGCGTTCCGGGTCGGAGCCCATTTCGCGCGCGTGGCCGGCGTAGTTGCGGCCGACGCAGTAGACACGGCGCACGGGAAACAGGTCGGACGTGCCCGCGACCGGCAGGCCCACGATGTCGTGGGCGGGGATTACGTAGGATGTCATGATGCTCCGTTCAGCAGATGGGGAGATCATGCATGTTACAACAGCGGCCGCCCGCTTGCAGCCGGGCGAAACATTAAGAGACAAATCAGGTCAGCAGCAGCGCCTTCAGGGCGACCCGGTAGCCCTCCACCAGAGCGTCGCGGTGCATGCCGGGCACGTGCAAGGCGCGCACCGGCAGGCCGTGGAACAGCGACACCAGCGTGTTGATGCGGCCGTCCAGCAGCGCATCGTCGGCCGCCAGGCCGCGCCGTTCGCGTTCGCGCTTGATGATGGGACGAAAACGCGCCATGGCCTCGACGTCGGCCGCCCGCATGGCCTCGGCGATGCGCGGATTGCGCGCCGCTTCCGCGCACATCTCCATCGGCAGCTCGAAGAAGTGCGGGTCCAGGCTCTCGTCGATGTGGCGCGGCGCCTCGTCGATCATGGATTGCAGCGGATCGTCCTTGCTGTCCAGTTCACTGAGCTGCGTCATAACATGTTCCGACTGCAGGTCGACAAAGGCCATGATGATGGCGTCCTTGCTGTCGAAGTAGTTGTAGATATGGCCGGCGCTCATGCCCGCCTGTTTCGAGATCTCCGACATGCTGGCGCCGTGAAAGCCGCTGCGCGCGAAGCATACGGCCGCCGCCTGCAATACCTGATTGCGCCGACTCTGCGCCCGTTCCGGGTCTGTGCGTCGTTTGGCCGGGGTATTCATGGGTGTCCTTGGTGGTTTTTGACCTGGGATGGTGGCAATTTAACACGGGAAGATGGCGGCGGGCATATCGCAACACACGCCCGCCGCGCGCGATCAGCCGCGTGGCTGAGCCGATACCGGCAACTCCGGCTGCCAGCCGCCGCCGAGCACCTTGTACAGGGTGACGGCGTTGCTGCTCTTGGCCAGGCGCGTGGTGATCAGGCTTTGCTGCGCCGCGTACAACGCGCGCTGCGACACCAGCGCGTTCAGGTACGAATCGGCGCCCTTGCGGTAGCGCGCCTCGTTGATGGTGTAACTCTTCTGCGCCGCATCCGCCAGCGCCTGCGACGCGGCCAGGCGCTCATCCAGCGTGCCGCGGGTGGCCAGCGCATCGGCCACTTCGCGGAACGCGGTCTGGATCGCCTTCTCGTACTGCGCCACCGATATGTCGCGCTGGGCCTTGGCGATATCGAGGTTGGCGCGGTTGACGCCGGCATCGAAGATCGCCAGGTTGACCTGCGGCGCAAAGCTCCAGGCGCCCGAACCAGCCTTGAACAAACCGGACAGTGTGGCACTGGCGCTGCCGCCGGACGCCGTCAGCGAGATGCTGGGGAAGAAGGCGGCGCGCGCCACGCCGATGTTGGCGTTGGCGGCGCGCAGCGCGCGTTCCGCTTCCTGCACGTCGGGACGCGATTGCAGCAGGTCGGACGGCAGGCCGGCCGGAATCGCGGCCAGCTGGGTCACTTCGGCCAGGTCGCCGGCCGGCAGCAGTTCGGGCGGCACCGCACTGCCCACCAGCAGGGTCAGCGCGTTCTGGTCCAGCGCCACCTGCGCGGTGTAGATGGCGGCGTCGTTGCGCGCCGATTCCAGCGTGGTCTGGGCATCGTAGATATCGGTGCCGGCCACCACGCCCGCGTCGAAGCGCTTGCGGCTCAGGTCATAGCTGGTCTGCTGGCTGGCCAGCGTGCTTTGCGCCAGCTTCAGGCGCTGCTGATCGGCGATCAGGGTCAGGTAGGCGTTCGCCACTTCCGCCACCAGCGTGATCTGCTGGGTGCGGCGCGCTTCCTCGGTCGCGAGGTAGCTTTGCAGGCCCGCTTCGGCGGTGTTGCGCACCTTGCCGAAGAAATCCAGCTCGTACGAGGACATCACCAGCCCGCCGTTGTACTGGCGGTTGATGACGGCGTCGCCGGTGCCGCTCAGGGTACGCGGCGTGCGGGTTGCGCTCTGGCTGACGTTGGCCGACAGCTTGGGCAGCAGCGCCGCCGTGTCGATGTTGTACTGCGACTTGGCCTTCTCGATGTTGAGCGCCGAGACGCGCAGGTCGCGGTTGTTGGCCAGCGCCAGTTCGATCACCTTGCGCAGCTTCTCGTCGGAGAAGTATTCGCGCCAGTGGATTTGCGAGACCGGTTTGGCGTCGGCCGCGGCGGCGGGCACGCCCTTGTAGGCGTCGCCCTGCGGCCAGGCCTGGTCCACCGGTTGCGCCGGACGCTCGTAGGTCGGCGCCAGGCTGCAGCCGGCCAGCATGCCCAGGACAGCGATTGCAATTACAGATTTTTTCATATCAATGCACCTCTACAGCATTTGCGGGAGCGCCCTTCTTCGGCGCGAAGTAGCCGCGCACCAGCACGAAGAACAGCGGCACGAAGAAGATGCCCAGGAAGGTCGCCGACAGCATCCCGCCCAGCACGCCCACGCCGATCGCATTCTGGCTGCCGGAACCGGCGCCGCTGCTGACGGCGAGCGGCAGCACGCCCAGGCCGAAGGCGATGGAGGTCATCAGGATCGGGCGCAGGCGCAGCTTCACGGCGTGCAGCGTGGCCTTCTTCAGCTCTTCGCCGCCCTCCTGCAGTTCCTTGGCGAATTCCACGATCAGGATCGCGTTCTTGGCCGACAGACCGATCACGGTCAGCAGGCCGACCTGGAAGTAGACGTCGTTGGACAGCTTGAACAGCATGGTGGCCAGCACCGTGCCGATCACCCCCAGCGGCACCACCAGCAGCACCGAGAACGGCACCGACCAGCTTTCATACAGCGCGGCCAGGCACAGGAACACGATCAGGATCGAGATCGCGTACAGCTGCGTGGTCTGCGAACCGGAATCGCGCTCCTCGGTCGACAGGCCGGTCCATTCGTAACCGATACCCGGCGGCAGTTGTTCCGCCAGCTTTTCGATTTCCTTCATCGCGGCGCCCGAGCTCTGGCCCGGCGCCGGCTGGCCCAGGATCTCGGCCGAGGACAGGCCGTTGTAGCGCTCCAGGCGCGGCGAGGCATAAATCCATTTGCCGGTGGTGAAGGCGGAGAACGGCACCATGTCGCCATCGGCATTGCGCACGAACCACTTGTTCAGGTCTTCCGGCGTCATGCGCGACTCCGGCGCGCCTTGCAGGTAGACCTTCTTGACGCGGCCACGGTCGACGAAGTCGTTGACGTAGGAGCTGCCCCAGGCGGTGCTCAGCACCTTGTTCACGTCTTCCACCTTCAGACCGAGTGCGATGGCTTTCTGCTGATCGACGGTGATCTTGTACTGCGGCGTGTCTTCCATGCCGTTCGGGCGCACGCCCACCAGCACCGAGCTCTTGGACGCCATGCCCAGCATCTGGTTGCGCGCGGCGATCAGCGCCTCGTGGCCGACGCCGCCGATGTCCTGCAGCTGCAGGTCGAAGCCGCTGGCGTTACCCAGTTCCAGCACGGCGGGCGGCGCAAAGGCGAACACCATCGCGTCGCGGATCTGTGAGAACGCACCCATGGCGCGGCCGGCGATGGCGCTGACGCGGTTGGCGGCTCCCGGACGCTCGGACCAGTCCTTCATGCGCACGAAGGCGATGCCGCTGTTCTGGCCATTGCCGCTGAAGCTGAAGCCGGCGACGGCGAACACGGAAGCCACATTGCTCTTCTCGTTGGTGAGGAAATGGTCCTCCACCTTCTCGATCACCTTCAGCGTGCGCTGTTGCGTCGCGCCGGTCGGCAGCTGGATCTGCGAGAACAGCACGCCCTGGTCTTCCTCCGGCAGGAAGGAAGTCGGCAGGCGCAGGAAGCAGAAGCCCAGCACCACCACCAGCACCGCGTACAGCGCCAGCGAACGGCCGCCGCGGTTCAGGATCGAACCGACGATGCCCTGGTAACGCTGGGTGCCGCGGTCGAAGGTCCGGTTGAACCAGCCGAAGAAGCCCTTGTCGGCCATGTGATGGCCTTTTTCCACCGGCTTGAGAATGGTCGCGCACAGCGCCGGGGTGAAGATCATCGCCACCAGCACCGACAGCACCATCGCCGACACGATGGTCACCGAGAACTGGCGGTAGATCACGCCGGTCGAGCCGCTGAAGAAGGCCATCGGCACGAACACCGCCGACAGCACCAGCGCGATGCCGACCAGCGCGCCGCTGATCTGGCTCATCGACTTGCGCGTGGCTTCCAGCGGCGACAAGCCCTCTTCCGTCATCACGCGTTCGACGTTTTCCACCACCACGATGGCATCGTCCACCAGCAGGCCGATCGCCAGCACCACCGCGAACATGGTCAGGGTGTTGATCGAATAACCGAGCGCCGACAGGATGGCGAAGGTACCCAGCAGCACCACCGGCACCGCCATGGTCGGAATCAGCGTGGCGCGGAAGTTCTGCAGGAACAGATACATCACCAGGAACACCAGCACGATCGCTTCCACCAGCGTCTTCACCACTTCCTCGATCGACAGCTTGACGAACGGCGTGGTGTCGAAGGCCACCACGGCTTTCAGGCCGTGCGGGAACTGCTTCTGCATCTGCGCCACCTTGGCCTTGACGGCATTGGCGGTATCCAGCGCGTTGGCGCCGGTGGCCAGCTTGATCGCCATGCCCGATGCCGGCTTGCCGTTGTAGCGCGCCAGGATGTTGTAGGTCTCGCTGCCCAGCTCCATGCGCGCGACGTCGCGCAGGTGCACGGTGGCGCCGCTGGCGGAGGTCTTCAGCAGGATGGCGCCGAACTGCTCGGCGGTCTGCAGACGGCTTTGCGCGGTGACGGTGGCGTTCAGCTGCTGGCCGGCGACGGCCGGCAGGCCGCCCAGCTCACCGGCCGAGACTTCGGTGTTCTGCGCGGTGATCGCGCTCGACACGTCGGCCGGCGTCAGCTGGTAGCTCTGCAGCCTGGCGGCGTCCAGCCAGATGCGCATGGCGTACTGCGAACCGAAGTTGGTCACGTCGCCCACGCCTTCCACGCGCGAGATCGGGTCGATCACGTTGGCGGCCACGTAGTCGCCAATGTCGGCCTGCTTCATCGAGCCGTCTTCCGACACGAAGCCCAGCACCATCAGGAAGTTCTTGGTCGCTTTCGCCACCACCAGGCCCTGCTGCTGCACGGCGGCCGGCAGCAGCGGCGTCGCCAGTTGCAACTTGTTCTGCACCTGCACCTGCGCGATGTCCGGATTGGTGCCGCTGCGGAAGGTCAGCGTGATGCTGATGCCGCCGCTGGAGTCGGACGACGACGACATGTAGCGCAGGCCGTCGATACCCTTCATCTTCTGTTCGATGATCTGGGTGACGGCGTCTTCCACCGTCTTGGCGGAGGCGCCCGGATAGCTGCCGCTGATCGAGATCGACGGCGGCGCAATGCTTGGATACTGCGATATCGGCAGGCCGAGGATCGCCATCACGCCGGCAAGCATGATCACGATCGCGACCACCCACGCAAAAATCGGGCGATCAATAAAGAAACGGGACATGGGCTATCTCCTTACTGCGCGCTCTTGGCGTTGGCCGGCACGGCGCCGCCGGCAGCCACCTTGGCGGCGCCGGCATCCGGCTTGGCCGCCGCCGCGTGCGCGGGCGCGCCCGGCTTCACTTTCTGCACGCCCTCGACGATCAGCAGATCGCCATTGCTCAGGCCCGACTTGACCAGCCACTTGTCGCCCAGCGTGCCGCCGGTGACCAGGGTGCGCTGTTCGACCTTGCCTTCCTTGTTCAGCACCAGCGCGGTGGCTTCGCCTTTGGGATTGCGGGTCACGCCCTGCTGCGGCACGGCGATGGCTTTTTCGTCGACGCCCGATTCGATCACGGCGCGCACGAACATGCCCGGCAACAGATCATGCTTGGGGTTCGGGAACAGCGCGCGCAGCGTCACGTTGCCGGTGCCCGGATCGACGCTGACATCGGAAAACTGCAGCTTGCCCTCTTCCGCATACTTGCTGCCGTCCGAGAACAGCAGCGTGACCCTGGCCTGGCCGCCGTTTTTCTTCAGGTTGCCGCTTTCGATGTCGCGCTTCAGGCGCAGCATGTCTTCGCTGGTCTGGGTGACGTCGACATAGATCGGGTCCAGCTGCTGCACGGTGGTCAGCGCGGTGGTCTGGTTGGCGGTCACCAGCGCGCCCGGCGTCACGCTCGAGCGGCTGATGCGGCCGCTGATCGGCGCGTCCACGTGGGTGTATTCGAGATTGATCCTGGCCTGCTCCAGCGCGGCGGCGGCCGATTCGACGTCGGCCTTGGCCTGCTCGTAGCTGGCGACGGCGTCGTCGTAGTCTTGCTTGCTGACGCCTTCGATCGCCACCAGATCCTTGTAGCGGCCGACTTTCGGCTGCGCCGTCAGCAGGTTGGCCTTGGCCTTGGCCAGCGCCGCCTTGGCCGAGTTGTACGTGGCCTGGTAAATGGCCGGATCGATCTGGTACAGGGCCGTGCCGGCCTTGACGTCGGCGCCCTCGACGAACAGGCGTTTCTGGATCAGACCATTGACCTGCGGTCGCACCTCGGCCACCTGGAAGGCGGCGGTGCGACCCGGCAATTCGGTGGTGATGCTGAGCGGCGCCTGCTGCACCTGGAAAACACCCACTTCCGCCACCTGCTGCTTGTGAGGTGCTTCGGTCGTGGATTTGGAGCAACCGGCCATCAGGGCGGTTGCGGTGATCAGGGCTGCGGCCCCGGCTGTCCGCAGCATCGGTTGTTTGCTGAACAAGGCTTCCATGTTTGGGCTTTCTGTAGAAAAATTAAGCACAGGCTGTAGAATGAACGATCATTCTAATTAAGTCAAGCAAGTTTTTGTGCGGCGCAAAACATGCGACGAGGTGACAGAAGCAACACCCGCCGTCCGCCGTCACGCCAATACAGCAGAGCCAGCTGGCCCCGGTGCTACAATCGACTCACTTTCCCAAGGACATTTTTTTGCCCGCCCGCAGCTGCCCATGACTCTGCCGCCGATTACCAGTCCAGTCCGGCCCCGTCTCACCACGCTGGTGACGGTGGGCGTGAGCGCCACGGTATTGCTGACAGTGCTGTGCCTGCTCATCCTGGTCGACCATTTCGCCCTGGCCTACGCCCGCGCCGAAGCAGAGCAGCGGCTGCAGCAGCTCTCCTGGCAGATGCGCGACGCGCTCAACAATGTGGTGCGCAAGGCCACCGGCGACGTTCAGCTGCTGGCCGAGCTGGAAGACGTGCGCGCCGCGCGCACGCCGGCCGACGTGCGCCAGGTGCTGGAAAACCTGCAGAAGACCTTCCCCGATTACGCCTGGATCGGCCTGGCGAATCCCGATGGCACGGTGTACGCGGCCACCCAGGGCTTGCTGGAAAACGTCAATGTCGGCGAACGCGACTGGTTCAAGGGCGGGCAGGACAAGATTTACGCGGGCGACTTTCATCCTGCCACATTGCTGGGCAACAAACTGCCGGCCAGCGCCGATCCCTGGCGCTTCGTCGACGCCGCCGGCCCGGTGCGCGACGCGCAAGGCAACTATCGCGGCGTGTTGTGCGTGCACATGAGCTGGGGCTGGGCGCGCCGGCTGGTGCAGAACATCCTGGCGCCGGCCGACCGCCAGTATTCGGCCGACATCTTCGTGGTGCGCGGCGACGGCACCATCATGCTCGGACCGCGCGGCATGGAAGAACAGAAGCTGGCGGCGGACAGCCTGAAGCTGGCGCAAAGCGGCGCGTCCGGCGCGCTCAGCGAAACCTGGCCCGACGGCAAGCGCTACCTGACCGGCTATGCCCGCAGCGGCAATCCCGAAGATGCGTCGACGCTGACCTGGTCCATCCTGGTGCGCCAGCCGGAAGAGCTGGCGCTGAGCGGTGTGCGCTCGCTGGAACACCAGATTCTGGCGCTGGGCGCCGTGCTGGGCCTGGTGCTGGCCGCCGGCGCGGCCGTGGTGGCGCGCCGTTTCACCGCGCCGCTGAATCTGCTGAGCGGCATCATCGAACGGCGCCTGGCGGCCACGTCCGGCGGCCCCGCCCTGCCCCTCGTGCCGCAGCTGGACGCCTACCACGAGGTGCAGGTGCTGTCGCGCGCGCTGGCCGAGATGCTGCGCGATGAACAACGCCACCTCGACAACCTGCGCAGCCTGAATGAAAAGCTGGAAACCACGGTGGCCGAGCGCACCCGCGAAATCGCCCGCAAGGCGCTGCTGCTGGAGCGCGCGCTGGCGCAGGAGCAAAGCACCCAGCAGTTGCTGCAGGAGCGCGCGGCCGAGCTGCGCGCCATCCTCGACAACGCCCATGACGCCTTCATCGCGCTCGACCCGGGCGGCGTGGTGCGTGACTGGAACCTGCAGGCCGAGCGCCTGCTGGGCTGGAAGCGCGCGGAGGTGATCGGCCAGCCGCTGGCGGCGATGATGCTGCCACCCCTGCTGCGCCGCGCCTACGAGCGCGACATGCGCCAGCTGGCCGAGACCCAGGGCGGCGCGGTCGCGGCCGCGGCGGCAGCCGCGCTCAGCCGAAGAGTCGAACTGACGCTGTACAACCGCGATGGCCGCGAACTGCCGGTGGAAGCGTCGCTGGCGTATGTGCCCGGCAGCGGCGGCCACCTGTTCATCGCCTTCCTGCACGACATCAGCCAGCGCAAGGCGCTGTTCGCCTCGATGGAAGCGATGGCGCTGCGCGACACGCTGACCGGCCTGCCCAACCGGCGCGCGCTGATGCAGGCGCTGGCCGAGGCGCTGCGCCGCGCCGACCGTTCACGCCAGTGCTGCGCGGTATTCTTCCTCGATCTCGACCGCTTCAAACAGGTCAACGACCGCTATGGCCACGAGGAAGGCGACGAACTGTTGCGCCAGTTCGCTGCCCGCGTGCGCGACGCCGTGCGCCAGACCGACACCGTCGGCCGCCTGGCCGGCGACGAATTCATCGTCATCCTGGAAATGTTGCAAAATGATGCCGCCGCCCAGGAAGCGGCCGACAAGCTGCAACCGGTGCTGGCGCGGCCGTTCGTGCTGAAAACCGCCACGGTGCAGCTCAGCGCCAGCATCGGTATTGCCATCCATCATCCCGACGATCCGCAGGACATCGAATCCCTGCTGAGCCGCGCCGACCGCGCCATGTACCGCCACAAGCAGCAGGGCTTGCAACAGCGCGCGCGACGCTAGCGCTACCGGAACTCGTGTTTTTTCCGAATCAGTTAGTATGATCGTTATGGAAAAAAACCAGAGCATCACTCCCGATCTGCTATCGACCGGCGTGCCCGGCCTGGACAACGTCCTGTGCGGCGGCCTGGCCGCTGGCCGCCTGTACCTGGTCGAAGGCGAACCCGGCACCGGCAAGACCACGCTGGCGTTGCAATTCCTGCTCGAGGGCGTGCGCCAGGGGGACCCCACGCTGTACCTGACGCTGGCCGAAACCGCCGCCGAACTCGAAGGCGTGGCGCAATCGCACGGCTGGGACATGGACGGCGTTCACATCGAGGAAATCATCCCCGATGAAAAATCGCTGGATCCGGACCAGCAGTACACCATCTTCCACCCGTCCGAGATCGAACTGGGCGCCACCACCCAGCGCATCCTGGCGGCGGTCGACAAATACCAGCCGCGGCGCATGGTGCTCGATTCGCTGTCCGAGCTGCAGCTGTTGGCGGAAAGCCCGCTGCGCTACCGGCGCCAGGTGCTGGCGCTCAAGCAGTACCTGAGCAGCCGCAACTGCACCACCATCTTCCTCGACGACCGCTCGGCGCTCAGCACCGACCTGCAGGTGCGCAGCGTGGCGCACGCGGTGCTGTCGCTGGACCAGGCCGAACAGGCTTACGGCGCCGAGCGCCGCCGCCTGCGCGTGGTCAAGTACCGCGGCATGGGCTTCCGCGGCGGCGCCCACGACTACCGCATCCTGCGCGGCGGGTTGATGGTGTATCCGCGCCTGGTGGCGGCCGAGACGCGCGAGACCGTGCCACGCCAGCAACTGGCCAGCGGCGTGCCCGAACTGGACATCCTGATCGGCGGCGGCCTGGAGGAAGGCACCAGCACGCTGATCACCGGGCCGTCCGGCACCGGCAAATCGTCGTTGGGCGCGCAATTCGTCCATGCGGCCGCCCAGCGCGGCGAGCGGTGCGCCATGTTCCTGTACGAGGAATCGCGCGACAACCTGCTGGCGCGCAGCGAGAACCTGGGCATGAACCTGCGCGCAGCCATCGACAAAGAACTGCTGTGGGTGCAGCAAATCGACCCGGCCGAGCTGGCACCCGGCGAATTTGCCGACGTGGTGGTCAAGGCGGTCGAGCGCGGCGCGCGCGTGGTGGTCATCGACAGCCTGAACGGCTACTTGAACGCGGTACCGGACGAGCGCTTCCTGATCACCTACCTGCACGAATTGCTGACCTGGCTGGGCCAGCGCGGCGTGGTCAGTATCCTGGTCGGCGTGCAGCAGGGTCTGCTGGGGAGCGGCCCCAACCAGATCGACGCCAGCTACCTGGCCGACAACGTCGTCATGCTGCGCTATTTCGAGACGGCCGGCGAAGTGCGCCAGGCGATTTCGGTGTTCAAGAAGCGCGGCAGCGCGCACGAGCGCACCCTGCGCCGTTTCGAGCTGGGCGCCGGTGGTCTGAAAGTCGGCGCGGTGCTGAACGGCTTCCAGGGTGTGCTGACCGGCGTGCCGGCGTTGGCGCCGCAGCACGGCGACGCCAACGGCGCTTGAGCGGCATGGAAACGCGCATCCTGATCTACGCCCCCACCGGACAGGATGCACCGCTGGCCGCCCGCGTGCTGGCCACGGCCGCCATCGACAGCCACGTGTGCAGGTCGCCGGCCGAGCTGGCGCAGGAGCTGGAACGCGGCGTCGGCGCCGTGCTGACGGTGGAAGAGGCGCTGCCCGCCGGCTACCGCGTGCTGCAGGCCTGCGTCGCGCGCCAGCCCGACTGGTCCGATCTGCCGATCATGCTGCTGGCCCATCGCGGCGCCGACTCGGCCATGGTGCGCCAGGCGGTCGCCGGCCTTGGCAACATGAGCCTGCTGGAACGGCCGGTACGCACGCTGACCCTGATCACCGCCCTGCACGCCGCGCTGCGCGCGCGCAACAAGCAGTACCAGGTGCGCGAGGCGGCGCGGCGCAAGGATGAATTCCTCGCCAGCCTGGGCCACGAATTGCGCAATCCGCTGGCGCCGATCCGCACCTCGGTGTCGCTGCTGACCCATTTGCATCCGGACTCGCAGCCGCTGCGGCGCGTGCGCGACATGGTGGAACGCCAGGTCAAGCTGCTGACGCGGCTGGTCGACGACCTGCTCGACGTGGCGCGCATCACCAGCGGCAAGATCCAGCTGCAGCGACAGCAGGCCACGCTGGCGTCGGTGATGAACCACGTCAGCGAGCTGTGCCAGCAGGCCGCCGAGGCCAAGCGCATCAACATCGCCTGGCAGCTGCCGCCGCGCGAGGTCATGCTCGACATCGACTACGCGCGCGTGGTGCAGATCTACGCCAACATCCTGTCCAACGCGGTCAAGTTCACGCCGCAGGGCGGCCACGTGCTGGTGTACGCGCGCGACGAGGATGGCCAGCTGGTGGTCTGCATCCGCGATAACGGCATCGGCCTCGATACCGACACCATCCCGCGCATTTTCCGCATGTTCGAACAAAGCAAGACCGTCAGCGGCCAGTTCACCAGCGGCCTGGGCATTGGCCTCAGCCTGGCGCGCCAGTTTGCCGAGATGCACGGCGGCACGGTCGACGCGTACAGCGAGGGGCCGGGCAAGGGCAGCGAGTTCGTGATCCGCCTGCCGGTGCTGACCGCGGCCGGCGCGCGCCAGGCCGTGCCGCTGGCGCGGGCCCCCGACCTGGACGGGCGCAAGATGCAGGTGCTGGTGGTGGACGACAACCACGACGCCGCCGACTCCCTCAGCGCGCTGCTGGAACTGGACGGCTTCGATGCCCACGCCGTGTACGACGGCGCGGCGGCCATCGCCGCAGCGGCGCGGCAGGCGCCGGACATGATCATCATGGACCTCGGCATGCCGGGCATGGACGGTTACGAGACCGCGCGCGCGATCCGCCAGCAGCCCGGGGCCGAGCGCATCCTGATGCTGGCCCTGACCGGCTGGGGCCAGAGCGACGCGCGCCGGCGCACGCTGGAAGCGGGCTTCGACCACCACCTGGTCAAGCCGGTGGAACTGGAGCAGATCATTCGCCTGGCCGGCGCCCGCCACAACCGCGACCAGGTGCAGGCCGCGCGCTGATTACTGCGGCGTGGCGTCGATGGTGGCGCTCAACAGATACAGCGCATTGGTCGATTCGAAGCCGGAGTCGGTGCCCAGTACCACCCACAGCTTGCCCGCCTTGTCGGCGGTGACCGTGACCGTGTCGTCCGACTTGTGGCTGGTGATGGCCCACTTGCCGCCGTCGCACGACAGGCCCGGTGCGCCCTGCGTGCCCAGCACCACGCTCTGCGTGCCCGCCTGGTTCTGGTTGCCGTGATCGATGTTCAGGCGGTAATCGTTGTCCTCCTTGACCACTTTGGGCTCATCGCTGCTGGCGGCGGCGATCATGTAGACGTTATCGCCACGCGAGCCGCCGACGCCGGCACAGCCGGCATCGGCGGCGGCATCGGTGGCGTACTTCAGCTTGAAGCTCAGCTTGTATTTGACGCCCGGCACGAAGCCGCTCAACTGGCGTTTGACAAAGGTCAGCAGGTCATCGCTGTTGTTACGCGAAATCAGATAGAAGCCGGCAGCACTGCCGAATTGTCCGTTCAACTCGCCATACAGCTGTTGCGGCAGCGTCATATAGCCATACGCCGCCTCGGACGGCTCGCCACCCTGGCCATAATCCGCCATGCCGACGGTCCAGCCATCGATGCCCTTTGTGAAGTCCGCGGTCATGCTGATGGCGACCGGTTGCGCCGGCGCGGCCTGCGGCGGCGTGGTGGTCTGAGGATTGGACGAACCGCCGCCGCCACAGGCGGTCAGCGCCAGCACGCTGGCGACGGCCAGCGCGATAGTAAATTTCTGCATGATGTTTTCCCTAGTGGTTAGACCGCGCCCTCGTCGGGGCGCCGCATCGCAGTCTAAAGAAAACTTGACAAGATAATCAGCAAATTTGTAACCGCAGGTAAGTTACAAAATATAACTTCTTGCATGCGCGATTTTTGCTAGTCACTTCCAGTCGCCGCGCAGTGCCGCCACCTGCTGCTGCAAGGCTTCAGGCGTGACATCCTGCGGCGCCACCGGTAGCCCGACCGCCAGCGCCAGGCGCGAACGCAGACCGTTGCGGAACGCGCGCTCGAACACGTTCTCGGTGTTGCGGCTCAGCAGATGCCCCCACAGCCCGCGCAGCGCCATCGGGATCACCGGCACTTTGGTGCGCTCGATGATCTTGGCGATGCCGCCCTTGAATTCGTTGATGTCGCCGGTGCGCGTCAGCTTGCCCTCGGGGAAAATGCAGACCAGCTCCCCCTCATGCAGGGCCTGGGCGATATCGACGAACGCCTTCTCCATCAGCCATGGATCTTCCTTGGCCGGCGCGATCGGGATCGCGCGCGCGGTGCGGAAGATCCAGCCCAGCAGCGGCAGCTTGAAGATGCGGTGGTCCATCACGAATCGGATCGGCCGCGGCGCCGCCGCCCCGATCACGATCGCATCGACATAGCTGACGTGGTTACACACCAGCACCGCCGGGCCTTCGTCGGGGATGCGGTCGGCATCCACGGTGTGCACGCGGTGGACGGTGTGGATCAGCAGCCAGGCCAGGAAGCGCATCAGGAATTCTGGCACCAGCGAGAAGATGTACAGCGCCACCACCGCGTTCAGCAGCGCCGTTACCAGGAACAGCTGCGGAATGCTCAGTCCCTGCCCCAGCAGCACGATCGCCAGGCCGGCCGCCGCCACCATGAACAGCGCGTTCAGGATGTTCATGCCGGCGATGGTGCGCGAGATGTGGGCCGGATCGCAGCGCGTCTGGATCAGCGCGAACAGCGGCACGATGAAAAAGCCGCCGAACATGCCGATCATCAGCACGTCGAACAGGATGCGCCACATGCCGTGCTGCGCCAGCAGCGTCAGCGCGTCCAGCTGCACGCCGGCCGCCGCATGGGCGCTGAAGGCCAGGCTGGCGAAATACAGGTCGATGCCGAACACCGTCAGGCCGATCGAGCCGAACGGCACCAGGCCGATCTCCACCTTGCGGCCGGACAGGCGCTCGCACAGCAGCGAGCCGCTGCCCACACCCAGCGAGAAGATGGTCAGCAGCAGCACGAAGGCGCCGTGGTCGCCGTGCAGATAGTCCTTGGCGTACACCGGGAACTGCGCCAGCACCAGCGCGCCATAAAACCAGAACCAGGAGTTGCCCAGCATGGACAGAAACACCGTGCGGTTCTTGCGCGAGTAATTGATGTTGCGGATGGATTCGCCGATGAAGTTCCAGCTGATCTTCAAGTCGGGCACCGGCGCCGGCGATAGCGGAATGCGCGAGGCGGCGCGCAGGCCCAGCGCCGCGACCAGGATGGTGGCGGCGGCTTCCAGCAGCAGGCCGTGCGGCTGCTGCACCACCAGCACCGCGCCCAGCACCTCGCCCATCAGGATGCCGACGAAGGTGCCCATCTCGGTGACGCCATTGCCGCCGATCAGTTCTTCCGGCTTCAGCTGCTGCGGCAGGTAGGCGTATTTGACCGGCCCGAACAGGGTCGAATGCACGCCCATGCCGACCACCGCTGCCACCAGCAGCCACAGATGGTGGGTGATCCAGCCGATCCCGGCCACGCACATGATGCCCAGCTCCAGCCACTTGACGAAGCGCGTCAGGCTGGCCTTCTCGAACTTGTCGGCCAGTTGGCCGGCGGTGGCAGAAAACAGCACATAGGGCAGAATGAACAGGCCGGGGATCAGGTTGGTGATGGTGGATGGCGCCAGCGTGGTCCAGCTCAGCGCATCGAAGGTGATGATCACCACCAGCGCGGTTTTGAACAGGTTGTCGTTGAACGCGCCCAGGAACTGGGTCCAGAAAAATGGGGCGAAGCGGCGCTGTTTCAACAGCGAAAACTGATTGGGCTGGCTCATCGTAAGGGTCCGTTCAGTGTGACGTTTCCGGAAAGATTGAGCGGATTATAACCGCATGTCCAGCCTTGCCCGCATGCACCAGACCGGCCCATGCGCCGGATCAACACCGGGCTCAGTCGAAGGTGACGATCTCGATCGCCGGCGCCCGTTCCAGCGGCAGCTCGCTGCACAGGGCGATCGACAATTCCGCATGCGGCAGCGTCAGGCCATGGCCGCCGGCCGCCAGGCCCAGCTTGAAGCGCGCCTCCTTTTCGCTCCACAGCCGGTAAAAGCCTTCGATGCGCGCCGCGTCCGGCAAGCCCTGCAGCCGCTCCCACTGCGACATCTCGACGCTGTCGAAGGCCTGCGCGGCCAGGGCGTTGAGGTCACGCGTCGCATCCTTCATTTCGATATCCAGGCCCAGCGCCGTCTGCGCGCTGACCGCGCAGGCCACCCAGCGTCCGCTATGGGCAATGCTGAAGCCGGGCTGCGGCCCCTTGGGCGGCGGCGCGGCCAGGCGCGGCGCCCTGCCGACCTGCTCTTCCAGCCGGATGTCGCGCGGCGCCACGCCCAGCAAGC
>NZ_SPVG01000230.1 GCF_004614165.1 Duganella callida
GCCGCCATGCCGGCCGCCGCCTCCGCCGCGCCGGCGGCCGCCGGCAAGGTCCACAAGACCGCCAGCATCCTCACCACCCGCGACAACGTCGAGATCTACTACAAGGACTGGGGTCCGCGCAGCGGCCAGCCGGTGGTGCTGTGCCACGGCTGGCCGTTGAACGCGGACAGCTGGGAATCGGCCGCCTTCCACCTGGCCAGCAACGGCTTCCGCGTGGTGTTCCACGACCGCCGCGGCCACGGGCGTTCCAGCCAGCCATGGGACGGCAACGACATGGACCACTACGCCGACGACCTGGCCCAGCTGATCGAAGCGCTGGACCTGAACAACATCATCCTGGCCGGCTTCTCCACCGGCGGCGGCGAAGTGGCGCGCTATGTCGGCCGTCACGGCACCAAACGCGTCGCCAAACTGGCCCTGGTCTCCGCCGTCACCCCGCTGATGCTGAAGACCGACACCAACCCCGGCGGCCTGCCGATCGAAGTCTTCGACGGCATCCGCTCGGCGTCCGTCGCCAACCGCGGCCAGCTGTACCTGGACTTTGCTTCCGGACCGTTCTACAACTACAACCGTCCGGGCGCAAAGCCGTCGCAGGGTCTGATCCTGGCGTTCTACAACCAGGGCATGCAGGGCGGCCACAAGAATACCTACGATTCGATCGCCGCCTTCTCCGCCACCGACTTCCGCGAAGACCTGAAGAAGTTCGACAAGCCGACCCTGATCGTGCACGGCGAAGACGACCAGGTGGTACCGATCGACGCGGCCGGCCGCGCCGCCGCCAAGATCGTCAAGAACGCCAAGCTGGTGACCTACCCGGGCGCGCCGCACGGCCTGCACGAAACCCACAAGGAGCAGTTCCACAAGGACTTCCTGGCCTTCGCCAAGTCCTGATCGCCGTTACCACAGCACCGGCTGGCGGATGAAGAAATTGCGTATCACTTCATCCACCTGCGAGTCGGCCGGCAGCGTCTTCCACAGGGCGATGTATTCCGGCCTGCCCAGCGCGCGGCCGGCGAACAGCAGGCTGCTCTGGCGCATCGGCCATTCGCCGTCGTACATGACGTCCGGCGGCAGCGGCCAGCGCTTTTTGTCCGCGATGTACGGCGCCATGTACGCCATGGCCTGGCGCATGCCCTTGCCGTCCGGCGTGGTGTAGGTCCACAAATTGTCCGATGGCGTCGACAGGATTTCGCACAGCGCGGACATCGCCTCCAGGTTGAACAGCGCGTAGCCGTAAGGCTTGGTGCGCTTCAGCTCCAGCGGGAAGCTGCCGTCGGCCGCGACCTGATTGCGCAGCAGGACCGTCTTGTAACGCTCGCGGCTATACGCCACCAGCGGCTGATTGCCGGTCAGGTGTGCAAACGCGGCCACCTGCATCAGCCAGCAGGTGCCGTGGTTATTGAGCGCCTCGCGCTCGTCGGCGCCGTTCTTGCTGGTGGTGAGCCATTGCAGATAGCTGCCGAACCATTGCCGTATGCGCGCCACGTCGGCCGGCGGGATCGCGTGGCCGGCTTCCAGCACCTCCACCGCGCGCGCCACTTCGACCAGGTGGATGGTGTCGATGATCCCGATACCACGTCCGGTGCTGCGGCCGTAGATCGCCTGGGCGTATTGCAGGTTTGGATTCATTTTGGTGGCGTCATCGATAAACCAGGCACGCAGATGTTCCAGCGCGTGATCGGCGTAGCGCTGCTGGCCGCTGATCTTCCACGCCGCCACCAAGGCCGGCACCTGCACGCTGAAGCGCATCAGGGCGCGCCGGTGATCGTTGAAATTGTCCGGATTGGACAGGCCGTCGCGCTGGATGTACGGGCCGCCGGGATGGGCGGGATCGGGCCACCAGTAATCGCCCTCGGAATAAAAATCATGCAGCCCGCCGCTGCTGCGCGGGCTGTGCGAGGCGGTGATGGTGACCGGCTGTTCGCGCAGATCCCGATCGGCGGCGGACAGTATGCGTCCCCGCTCGATGGCGGCGAGATCCAGAGCGGCTTGCGCCCAGGCTGCGGCGAACAGACAGCCGGACAGCAAAAACCAGACAGCTTGACGGCGTAACATCCAGAAAACCATGCGAAACTCCCCTGCGACCATGATCCGGCAAGTTTAGCATGCGCTACAGACGCACTTTATCGCGTCGTCAAGCCTGAATTCCTTGATGTGAATCAAAGAATTGGCGCTTAACCCGATGGGACAATGTGGCCAGTTTCAATCAAGGACCAAGAAGATGCACAAGATCGCCACATATCTCGATCACGATCATCGCCACTGCGATGCGCTGTACGCCAGGGTGGAATCGGACCTCATCCTGCGCGACTGGACGGCCGCCGGCCAGGCGTTCGCCGACTTTCTGGCCAGGTTCGAGCGCCACCTCGACAAGGAGGAGCGCGTGCTGTTCCCACGCCTCGACCACGCGCTGGGCAATGGCTACGGCCCCACTGTGGTGATGCGCGCCGAACACCGCCAGATGCGCGCCATGCTCGCACAGATGCGGGACGCCATCGGCGCCCGCGACATCGAATCTTTCTTCGATCAGGCCGACCTGCTGCGTTTGCTGCTGCGCCAGCACAACCTGAAGGAAGAAGGCATGCTCTACCCGCAGGCCGACTTCGTGCTGCGCCAGCAGGCCGACGACGTGATCGCCGCCATGCGGCAGCTGGACCATGCCGGCGCCCCGGACGGCCTGGCCGCGCCGGCGGCGCAATACGGGCAATTCCCGCAGCAGCCGACACACCTGCGGCGCGCCCACCCGCATCCGGCCGCGGCGAGCGCAGGAGCACCCACCGCATGAAACTCTGCCTACAAGACGATTACGACGGCCCCACCATGAGCACCACCATCAACCGCGACGGCAACAAGATCCACCGTCTGGCCGACGATACCGCCTATCCCTCGCGCGTGCGCAAAAAGGTCATCGTGCGGCGCGACCCGATGGTGGAAGCGCTGTTCGGCGCCGCGCCGCCGGTGTCGGCGCCCGAGCCGCGCAAGCCCAAGCGCCCGCGGCGCTGAACCGGCGCGCGCCGCACCTTGTCACTTCGCGGTTTTCAGCGTGCGGCCCAGGAAGCTGCGCATCAGCGAGCCGATCTGCGCGCTGTCCTCTTCCAGCGCGAAGTGGCCGGTGTTCAGCAGGTGCAGCTCGGCCTTCGGCAGGTCGCGCAGATAGGGATGGGCGCCGGCCGGCGGGAAGATCTTGTCGTTCTGGCCCCAGACGATCAGCATCGGCGGCTGGTATTTGCGGAAGTAGGCTTGCCATTCCGGATAGTGGCCGGGATTGCTGCCGTAGCTGTAGAACATCTCCAGCTGGATGTCCTTGTTGCCCGGACGGTCCATATACGCCTGATCGATCGTCGCCGCGTCGGGGCTGATGTGGCGGATATCGCGCACGCCTTCGCTGTACTGCCACTTGGTGGCCGGCAGCTCGAACAGCGGACGCAGTTTGGCGCCATTGGCCTCGGTCTTGTTGGCCCAGTAAGCCTTGGCCGGCACCCAGAATTCATTGTCGATGCCTTCATTGTAGGCGTTGCCGTTCTGGACCACGATGGCGCTCACCCGCTCCGGGTGCGCCGCGGCCAGGCGGTAGCCGATCGGCGCACCGTAGTCCTGCACGTACAAGGCGTATTTGCTGATGCCCACGGTCTCGGTGAACTTGTCGATCACGCGCGCCAGGTTATCGAAACTGTATTCGAATTTATCCATCGGCGGCATATCGCTTTGGCCATAGCCGGGATAGTCGGGCGCGATCACATGGTAGCGGTCGGCCAGCAGCGGGATCAGGTTGCGGAACATCTGCGACGAGGTAGGAAAACCGTGCAGCAGCAGCAGCGTCGGCGCGTCTTTCGGTCCGGCTTCCCGGTAAAACACGTTCACGCCATCGACCTTGACGGTGTTGTAGCTGACGGCAGCGGTGCTGGCGACATTCGCCGCGGCTTTGGGGGCGGCAGGCGCGGCCTGCACGGCGTGCATGGCCAGGGTCAGGGCAAACGCGGTGGCGATGCGGACGGCGAGGGCGGATTGTTGCATGATGTTCTCCTTGAATTGGTCTGTCATTAGACGAACCCATTCTAGGCATTCCGCCCTCAGGGAAAAATCACCTGCGTCTCAATTGATCATTTCGCCAAGCGTAACAAATCATCCACGGGACCAGCCACCCGCGGACT
Source organism: Duganella callida (assembly GCF_004614165.1). GTDB lineage: Bacteria > Pseudomonadota > Gammaproteobacteria > Burkholderiales > Burkholderiaceae_D > Rugamonas > Rugamonas callida. The sequence continues at coordinate 4,152 of NZ_SPVG01000230.1, forward strand.
CGCCGCGCGTGGCCGGTCTTGCGCATGCGCCGGCGAACGGCTTATGTTTCGCCGCGCGACCGCCCTGCTTTACGCCGGATCAGCAGTCCAAGCAGGGCCAGGCCGGCGCCCAGCATGCCGTAGGTAGCCGGCTCCGGCACTGCCATCACCGTCACCTCGCCGCTGTAGGTGGCACCGGCTGTGGTCGAGCCGAACAGATTCAGCTTGAAGGGGTTGGTGCCGATGGCGCCGATGTAGGCGAACGAGGCCTTGCTGGTATTGACTACAATGCCGGTGATGCCGTTCAGGCTGGACAGTACCGGATCAAAGATCAGATTCTGCCCGCTGACCGTGATCCTGACGTCGTAGATGCCTGGCGACAGGCCAACCAGATCGATAACGTCGAGGCCGCCTGACAGGATACCATCTCCCGGAGTGGTGACGCCGATGAAGTGGTTGTCGGAATCCAGCACCGGTGTGGTGGTGATGTGCACGGTCTGGTCGGCGGCAACGGCGGCGGACGATGCCAGGGCGCAGAATACCGCGGCGAGTAAACGTTGCTTCATGACAGGATGTTTCATGTCGATATCCCCTTGCTGAGCTGATGGTTGGCCGCACATGCGGGCCAAGGAAGCGGCGCTTCCGTCATTCAGATTGAGGCATCGAAGGCTTACGGCTCTGTTTCAAATCAAAGCGGCTCGCTTGACAAGACAACGCCGCCGCGCTTCATCGCGGGGCGCGCTTCAGCGGACCAGCCACATCCAGCCGCTCAGCGTGAAGAAGGACAACACCATGCAGACCAGCAAGGCCGTGGCGCTGCGGTCGGCCTCGCCGTAAGCCTGGCCCAGAATCGGATAGATGCTCAGCATCGGCATGGCCGCCATCAGCAGCGCGGCGGCGCGCAGTTGCGGTGTCATCGGTGTCACCGCCAGCAGCGGCAGCAGCGCGATGATCAGCAGCACCGCCAGCGGATGGCCGAGCAGCTTGCCCAGCACCACCGGCAGCACGCGCGGCCAGCCGCTGCTCAGCGGCAGCCCCACCAGCGTGCCGCCGATCACGAACAGCGACAGGCCGCCGCTGGCCTGCGAGAACAGCTGCACGGTGCGCGTCACCGGTTCCGGCAGGCGCAGCTGCGCCAGGCTGACCGCCAACCCGGCCGTCACCGCGATCACCAGCGGATTGCGCAGCAGCTGCCGCACAGATTGACGCAGCACCTGATGCCACGGTCCGCTCTTGCCCTGGCCGCTTTCCGCCATTGCCAGCAACAGCGGCAGCATCACCAGATTTTCCACCAGCACATTCAGCGCCAGCGCCACGCCGGCCACCGGCGCCACCATCAGCAGCAGGATGGGGAAGCCGATGAAGCTGCTGTTCGAACACGACATGCCCATGCCGAGAAAGGTGCTGCGCGTATGGCTCCAGCCGCCGAGCAGGCGACCGCCCAGATAGCCGGCGCTCATCGACAGCAGCGAACCGCCCAGGTAGGCCAGCAGATAGCCGGGATGCAGCACGTCGCTGATATGCCGCTGCGCCAGCGCGTTGAAGATCAGCGCCGGCAGCGCCAGGTTGAACACGAACTTGCCGAACACCCGCATGTCCATGCGCTCGAACAGCCGAGCGCGCGTGGCCAGATAGCCGGCCAGGACAACGAAATAAATGGGGCTGGTGATGGCAAGAATGTCGAGCATGGAATCGGTGGCGGGGAGGCGAAAAAAAGCGCCCTATTCTAGCATCCAGCCGGACGCCGCCGATCCGGCGCCCTGGTTACCATACGCTCTTGCCTCAGGGAGCAGCCATGTCGCACGGATTTCTGTTTGCCACCGGGATCGAGAACAGCATCCCGACCATCAACCACGGCCGCACGCGCGTCGACGAAATGGCCAAGTGCCGCCACTATCAGCAGTGGCAGACCGACTTCGATCTGGTGCAGGATCTCGGCATCAAGGCGCTGCGCTACGGGCCGCCGCTGCATACCACCTGGCGCGGGCCCGGCCGTTACGACTGGGACTTCGCCGACGCCACCTTCAACGACCTGCACCGGCGCGACATGGTCGCCATCGTCGACCTCTGCCATTTCGGCTTGCCCGACTGGCTCGGCGATTTTCAGAATCCCGACTTCGCCCCGCTGTTCGCCGATTATGCGCGCGCGTTCGCGCAGCGCTATCCGTGGCTGCAGCTGTACACGCCGGTCAACGAAATGTCGATCTGTGCCCTGTTCTCGGCGCTGTACGGCTGGTGGAACGAGCAACTGCGCGACGACCGCGCGTTCGTCAACGCGCTCAAACACCTGGTCAAGGCCAATGTGCTGGCCATGCGCGCCATCCTGCAGGTGCAGCCGCAGGCACTGTTCGTGCAAAGCGAGTCCAGCGAATACTTTCACGCCGTCAACCCGGCCGCCATCGGCCCGGCCGAAACCCTGAACGCGCGCCGCTTCCTGTCGCTCGACCTCAACTATGGCCGCCGGGTCGACTCGGTGATGTACGAATACCTGATGGACAATGGCATGACGCGCGAGGAATACGCGTTCTTCATGCACAACAATCTCAAGCAGCACTGCATCATGGGCAACGATTACTACCAGACCAACGAACACCACGTGGCGCAGGACGGCAACACCAGCGCCTGTGGCGAGATCTTCGGCTACGCGGTGATCACCCAGCAATACTATGAACGCTACCGGCTGCCGGTGATGCACACCGAGACCAATCTCTGCCAGGGCGCCGGCGGCGAGGACGCGGTGCGCTGGCTGCGCAAGGAATGGGCCAATGTGCTCAGCGTGCGCAACAGCGGCGTGCCGATTGTCGGCTTCACCTGGTATTCGCTGACCGATCAGGTCGACTGGGACTCGGCGCTGCGCGAAGACCAGGGCGTGGTCAACGCGCTCGGCCTCTACGACCTCGACCGCAACATCCGGCCGGTTGGCGCCGCGTATCGCGAACTGATCCGGAACTGGTCGCAGGTGCTGCCGACGCAAAGCGTCTGCCTGCAGGTGCCGGTGCTGTCGCCGCGCGACGTCGACCTGGCGCAGGCCTGCGGCATCGCCCCCACGCCGCACCTGTCCAGCACCGTCACCGCCCCAAAAAATACCGATTAAAATCCGGGGTCAGTTCTGCCAATCGCACACGGGCTCAAGCATGTAATGCTTGAGCCCGTGTGCGATTGGCAGAACTGACCCCGGATTTAACGGGTGTCGGCGAACGGCGGCCAGTGCAGTGCTTCGATGATCCTTTGACGGTACGGCGTCATGATTTCAGACGGGATATTGCGAATGTATTCTTCTGCTTTTCTGCGCGCCTCGCCCTGCAGCGCGGACAGCAGCGCCAGCGCTTCGCCCTCGTCCGGCGCGCGGCCGTCCTGCTGGTGAAAACGCGGCGGCAGCGCGGTCCAGATGACGGCATCGAACGCTTGCCGCGCCAGCCAGGTGGTGACCCGCAAGTCGCTCGCGACCTGGTTGGACGCCAGCGCCGTGCCTATCCATTCGGGATGGTCCAGCGCGATCCTCTCGCGCTGGCGCAGCTGTTCGCGCGCATCGTCGAGATACGAGGTGGTCATCAAGGCCCAGTAAGTCGGCATCAGCGGCGCGCTTTCGGTGATCACCAGCGCCAGCTCGTCGCTGTCTTCGCTGTTGCGCGTAAACTCCAGGGGCAGCTCCGGACCGCCCGGCTGCCAGGGGGTGGCGAATATCAACGGGCCGGGCTTCCAGAGCAGCGAGCCCCAACCTATGCAGGCGATGTTCATGTCGATGGCGGTGAAGGTTCAGACCCTATGGTGCATCGCCCGCCGCCGCTGCAATGTGCGCGCCCGCACGTTGTGCGGCGGTCAGCCGCGCAGCGTTGCGCGACCGCGGGTATCCAGCACGATCTCGTGCCGGCCGCCGCCATGGCGCACCGTGAACTTCTGCCCCGGTGTGCCGCGCAACTGCAACTGCCGCAGCCGTCCCTGCGACCATTCCAGATTGAGCTCGGCGCCGCCGCGCACGCGCACGCCGTGCAGGGCGCCGTCCGGCCAGGCGCGCGGCAGGGCCGCCAGCAGGCGGATTTCGCCGCCCCATGACTGCACCAGCATTTCCAGGATGGCGGCGGCGCCGCCGAAATTGCCGTCGATCTGGAACGGTGGATGGGCGTCGAACATGTTCGGATAGGTGCGCTCCGGGCCGAGCAAGCCTTGCAGGATGCCGTATGCGCGCTCGCCCTCGCCCATGCGCGCCCACAAGGCCAGCCGCCAGGCGGTGGCCCAGCCGGTGGATTTGTCGCCGCGCGTGTTGAGCGTGACCTTGGCGGCGGCAATCAGCTCCGGCGTGTCGCGTACATTGATTTGTTCGCTGGGGTAGACGCCGTACAGGTGCGACACGTGACGGTGGCGCTGCTCGGGCGCGCCGGCATCCCAGTCCTCCAGCCACTCCTGCAGCTGGCCCTGGGCGCCGATGCGGTCCGCCGGCAGCCGTGCGCGTTTGGCCCGCAGCTCGGCGGCAAACCCGGCATCGCCGTCCTGGAGCAAGGCGTGCGCCTGCTGGGTCCAGCCGAACAGGTCGCGGATGATCTGGCGGTCCATGGCCGGGCCGGCGCAGGTGGCCACGCCCTCGTGGTGCTGGTTTTCCGGCGATATCGACGGCGACGTCACCCATCCTCTGCCGCGCGGATCCTCGACCAGCGCGTCGATGAAGAACAGCGAGGCGCCTTTCAGCAGCGGGTAGATGCGGCGCAGCCAGGCCTCGTCGCGCTGATAGTCGTAGTGATCCCACAGCGCCTGGCACAGCCACGCGCCGCCGCACGGCCACATGCCCCACAGCGGGCCGTCGATCGGCGCGGTGGCGCGCCACAGATCGGTGTTGTGGTGCGCCACCCAGCCGCGCGCGCCGTAGCCCTGGCGCGCGGTGACGGCGCCGGTGAGCGCCAGATCCTCGACCATGCGCAACAGCGGCTCCACGCATTCGCCCAGATTGGCCGCCTGCGCCGGCCAGTAATTCATCTGGGTGTTGATGTTGATGGTGTACTTGCCGCCCCAGGGCGGATTGGTGCCTTCGTTCCACAAGCCTTGCAGATTGGCCGGCTGACTGCCCGGCCGCGACGACGACAGCAGCAGGTAGCGGCCATACTGCACGTACAGCGCCGCCAACGCGGGATCGGGCTGTTTTCCGGCCAGCGCGATACGCCGGTCGGTCGGGCGCGTGTCGGCCGCGTCCGGACCGATACGCAGCGACAACCGGCGGAACAAGGTCTGGTGCGCGCGCACGTGCGCCTCGCGCAGCCGCGCGTATGGCCGGGCCGCCGCGGCATCGGTCTGCCGGCGCACCGTCGCCACCGGATCCCCGCCGACATCGGCGAAGCTGATGTAGCTGGTGGCAGCCGCCACCAGCAGCGTGACCGCCGTGGCGCCGCGCACTTCGATGCGGCCGTCGCGCAGCGCGATGCGGCCGTCGCCGACGACTTTGACGCGTACCGCGTAGCGCAGCGCCGCCGCGATGCCGGCCTCGGCGATGTTGCGGCCTTCGATCAGCAGCGCATTGTCGGCGTCGTCATGCAACGCCAGTCCGGCCGGGCGCTGCTGCTCGCGCAGCGTTTCGCGGTAATCCCACGGCACCGATGCGGCGCTGGTGGCGCTCTCGTCGCCGGCGTAGTCGGTCCCGCCGTAACTGGCCTTGTCCGGATGGCGGTAGCCGGCATCGAAATTCAGCAGGCCGCCGCTGGCGGTCAGCCGGATGGCGATCACCTGCTCCGGCACACTGGCGAATACCTCGCGGCGATAGCGTGTCTTGCCGATGCTGAAGCGGGTGCCGGCGATGGCCGTGTCGAGATCGAGCCAGCGGCGGTAATCGGCGGCGCCGGACATGCCGTCGAAATCGAGCAGCAGGTCGCCGGCCGCGCCGTACGGCATCTGGGTTTGCGGCACGCCGATCATGGACGATGCAATCAGCTCCGCCGCCTGCGCATATTTCTCCTGATCGATCAGGGCGCGAATCCGCGGCAGCGCCGCCAGCGCATGCGGGTTGTTCGGATCGTACGGACCGCCGGCGAACAGCGTGTCCTCGTTCAGCTGGATGCGTTCCTGCGCCACCCGGCCGAAGATCATGGCGCCGAGCCGGCCATTCCCGACCGGCAGCGCCTCGACCCACGGCCCGGCCGCCTGGTCGTACCACAGCGACAGATCCTCGCGCGCGCCGCGCGCGGTGGCGTGTACCCTGGCCTGTGCCAGTCCCGGAAATGCCATGGCCAGTCCCATGGACACCATAAAACTGCGTCGCGTCGTCATCATGTCTCGTATCGGCATTATTATTCCCGCTATTCTGAGCGCACCGCGCCGACATCTCAATTGCGAAATCAACCAGCCGGCCGGGAATATTTTGCAGCCGCCGGCGACCGCGCCCCATGGTGGGGATGCGCACAGTCCGCCGGCACGCTTCGCTGCAGAATGGCGACATGGACCAAGCCCTGCACCAACTCGCCACCCGCGCCAGCCTGCCCGCCCCCGACGAGCGGCGCGCCCTGCTGCTGCGCCGCCGCGACGCCAAAATGGCGCGCTCGCCGCATGCCTACGTGCGCGGCAACACCGCGCAATACTACGACTGGCTGCACTCGCTGCCCGGCCAGCGGCTGCCGCGCGGTCCGGCGATCTGGATCTGCGGCGACTGCCACGTCGGCAACCTGGGGCCGGTGGCCGACGCCGCCGGCAAGGTGCATCTGGAATTGCGCGATTTCGACCAGGCCACCATCGGCAACCCGACGCATGATCTGATCCGGCTCGGCCTGTCGCTGGCGACCGCCGCGCGCGGCTCCTCGCTGCCGGGCGTGGTGACGGCGCACATGCTGCAGCACATGCTGCTGGGCTATCAGCGCGCCTTCTTCCCCGGCCATGAAGGCCTGGTCGCCAAGCCGGCCGTGGTCAAACAGGCGCTGCGCAACGCCCAGCGGCGCTCGTGGAAAATGCTGGCGCGCGAGCGCGCCGTCGACCTCGACGAGACCATCCCGCTGGGCAAGAACTTCTGGCCGCTGAGCGACGCCGAGCGGGCGGCCATCGACCAGCTGCTGGCCGATCCCGCCATCCTGGAACGCATCGCCGGCGCCGCCAACGGCGACGCGCCGGCGCGCGCCAAGGTACTGGATGCGGCCTACTGGGTCAAGGGCTGCAGCTCACTGGGACTGCTGCGCTATGCGGTGCTGGTGGACTTCAATGGCGTGCGCCGGCTGATCGACATCAAGGAAGCGGTGGCGGCCACCAGCCCGCGCTACCCGCGCATCAGCATGCCGCGCGATAACGCCAAGCGCGTGGTGGAAGGTGCCAGTCACCTGTCGCCGTCGCTGGGCCAGCGCATGGTGGCGCGCCGCTTCATGGAGCGTGGCGTGTTCCTGCGGCAGCTGATGCCGCAGGATCTGAAGCTGGAAATCGAGCAGCTGGGCATCGATGACGCGGTACGCACGGCCAGTCATCTGGCCTACGTGGTCGGCCGCGCGCACGCCTCGCAAATGGACCCCGGCGCGCGCGCCGACTGGCTGCAGGCGCTGATGGCGCAACCCGGCAAGGGCCACACCACGCCCGACTGGCTGTGGAACAGCGTGGTGCAGCTGGTCGCCAGCCACGAAGCGGGCTACCTCGAACACTGCCGCAAGTTTGCGCTGGCCGATTAAGCGGCCTGGCGCAGCGTGTGCGCGGCGGCCACCATGTTGCGCAGCGCCGGCAGCACTTCCGCCCACTGGCGGGTCTTCAGGCCGCAATCGGGATTGACCCACAGGCGCTGCGGCGGAATGCGTTCGGCCGCCTTGCGCATCAGCTGTACGATGTGCTCCCGCGTCGGGATGTTGGGCGAGTGGATGTCGTACACGCCCGGCCCGATCTGGTTCGGATAATTGAAGTCGTCAAAGGCATCCAGCAGCTCCATGTCCGAGCGCGAAGTCTCGATGGTGATCACGTCGGCGTCCATGGCGGCGATCGTCTCCATGATGTCGTTGAACTCCGAATAGCACATGTGGGTGTGGATCTGGGTGCGGTCGCGCACGCCGTTGGCGGCGATGCGGAACGCGTCCACCGCCCAGTCCAGATACGCGCGCCATTCGGCCCTGCGCAGCGGCAGACCCTCGCGCAGCGCCGCCTCGTCGATCTGGATCACGCGCACGCCGGCCTGCTCCAGGTCCAGCACTTCGGCGCGGATGGCCAGCGCCAGCTGACGGCACGAGACCGCGCGCGGCTGGTCGTCGCGCACGAAGGACCAGTTCAGCATCGTGACCGGACCGGTCAGCATGCCCTTCATCGGCTTGACGGTCAGCGACTGCGCGTAGCGTATCCACTCCACCGTCATTGCCCGCGGCCGGCGGATATCGCCGAACAGGATGGGCGGTTTGACGCAGCGCGAACCGTAGGACTGCACCCAGCCGAACTGGCTGAAGGCATAGCCTTCCAGCTGCTCACCGAAGTATTCGACCATGTCGTTGCGCTCCGCCTCGCCGTGCACCAGCACATCCAGCCCCAGGGCTTCCTGCTCGCGCACGCTGCGGGCGATTTCGGCCCGCATCGCGCTGCGGTAGCCGGCATCGTCCAGCGTGCCGGCCCTGTAGGCGCTGCGCGCCTGGCGGATCTCGCCGGTCTGCGGGAACGAGCCGATGGTGGTGGTCGGATAGGCCGGCAATTGCAGCAGCGCGGCCTGTTCGTCGGCGCGCTGCGGATAGGCGCTGTGGCGCCGTCCGAGGTTGGCGTCGATCGCCGCCACCGCCTCCCGCACGGCCGGATCATGTACGCGCGGCGACGCGCGGCGTGCCGCCAGATCGGCCGCATTGGCCGCCAGTTCCGCCTTGACGGCATCGCGGCCATCGCGCAGCGCCCGCGCCAGCAGCCGTAGTTCGTCCAGCTTTTGCAGCGCGAAGGCCAGCCACGATCTGATCTCCGCATCCAGCCGCTGTTCGCTGTCGAGATCCACCGGCACGTGCAGCAGCGAGCATGATGGCGCGATCCACAGGCGCTCGCCCAGCCGTTCGGCCAGCGGCTCGAGCCAGTCGAGCACGCGGCTCAGGTCCGTCTTCCAGATATTGCGGCCATTGATCACGCCCAGCGACAGCACCTTATGGTCGGGCAGGAGATTCAGCAGCGGGCGGATGTCGTCATGGCCGTTGATGGCGTCCAGGTGCAGGCCGGCCACCGGCAGATTGGCCGCCAGATAGAGGTTTTCCTGCAGCTGGCCGAAATAGGTGGCGATCAGGATCTTGATACGGCACGCCTTCAACTGATGGTACGCCAGGTTGAAGGCGTGCTGCCAGTCGGTGTCCAGCTCCGTGACCAGGATGGGTTCATCGATCTGCACCCATTCCACGCCCTGCTCGGCCAGCGTGTCCAGCAGCTGCGAGTACACCGCCAGCAAGGCCGGCAGCAGCGCCAGCTTGTCCGAACTGTCCTTGGCCTTGCCGATGGCCAGATAGGTGACCGGGCCGACGATCACCGGCTTGGCTTGCACGCCCTGCGCGCGCGCCTCCGCCAACTGCTCCAGCAGGCGCGAGGCGTCCAGCGTGAAGGCGCTGTCGGCGCTGAATTCGGGCACGATGTAGTGGTAATTGGTGTCGAACCACTTGGTCATCTCGCCGGCCGCGACGCCGCAGCAGGCGGTGTGCTCCGCGTCGGACTGCACCGACCGGCCGCGCGCCACGCGGAAGTAGTTATCCAGCGGGTCGCCCTGAAAGCCGCGCACGCGCTGGGGCAGATTGCCGACCATGACGCTGGTGTCCAGCACCTGGTCGTAAAACGAGAAGTCGCCGACCGGCACCAGATCCAGGCCGCTCTGCTGCTGCCAATGACGCTGGCGCAATGCCGCACCGGTCGCCTTCAGCGCGTCGCGCGAGGACTCGCCCTTCCAGTACGCCTCCAGCGCGAATTTGAGTTCGCGCCGGGCGCCGATGCGGGGAAAGCCGAGATTGTGGACGGTGGTCATGGTTCGCTCCTGAATCAAAAATCAATGACAGGATGTTAAAGATCGCAACCAATGAAGTAAAATGGTCTTTTCTCACACATCCATGAGTGAAATTCATCGATTATGCTGGAGCGCATCCATCTCGCCACCCTGCTCGAGGTCGAAAAACAGGGCTCGCTGACGGCGGCCGCCGAAGTGCTGCATGTCACCCAGTCGGCCCTGAGCCACAGCATGAAGAAACTGGAACAGCAGCTGGGCACCGACCTCTGGCTGCGCGAAGGCCGCAACCTGCGGCTGACGCAGGCCGGCCAATACCTGCTGGCGGTGGCGCAGCGCATGCTGCCGCAGCTGGAACTGGCCGAGGAACGCCTGCGCCAGTACGCTCAGGGCGAGCGCGGTACGCTGCGCATCGGCATGGAGTGTCATCCCTGCTATCAGTGGCTGCTGAAGATCGTCTCGCGCTACCTGGCCGCCTGGCCGCTGGTGGACGTCGACGTCAAGCAGAAATTCCAGTTCGGCGGCATCGGCGCCCTGTTCGGCTTCGAAATCGACCTGCTGGTGACGCCCGACCCGCTGCTCAAGCCGGGCCTGCGTTTCGAGCCGGTGTTCGATTACGAGCAGGTGCTGGTGGTGCACAAGGACCACCCGTGGGCCGGCCAGACGCAGGTCGAACCGGCGCAGCTGAGCGAGGAAACGCTGATCACCTACCCGGTGCCGGTCGAACGGCTGGACATCTACAACATGTTCCTGCTGCCGGCCAACGTGTCGCCGCGCAAGCACAAGACCATCGAAACCACCGACATCATGCTGCAGATGGTGGCCAGCGGCCGCGGCGTGACGGCGCTGCCCAAATGGCTGGTCACCGACTACGCGCCGCAGCTGCAACTGCGCACCCTGCGCCTGGGCGCGGCCGGCATCCAGAAACACATCTACCTCGGCGCACGCGACGCCGACTACGACACCGATTATTTAAAATCGTTTATCGCGTTTGCGCGCGAGACGGAAAGCTATGGTGCGTGAACGAACATACGCACACCGCGGTTTGCCGCAAGCTCTGTTTGCTATCAACAGAGGAAACCGATCATGGCCAAAACCGTCGCGGAAGTTATCGTTGAAACCTTACAGCAGGCAGGCGCCCGGCATTGCTGGGGCGTGCCCGGCGACACGCTGAATTACATCACCGACGCCATCCGGCGCAGCGAGATCGAATGGGCGCACGTGCGCCACGAGGAAGCCGGCGGCTTCGCGGCCGGTGCCGAGGCGCTGCTGGCCGACCGCCTGACCCTGTGCGCCGGCTCCTGCGGGCCGGGCAGCCTGCACTTCGTCAATGGCCTGTTCGAGGCGCACCGCAACCGCGCGCCGGTGGTGCTGATCGCCAGCCAGATCACGCGCGACGAACTGGGCTTCGACTTCCCGCAGGAGGTCGATTACCAGCCGATCTACCAGCAGTGCAGCGTGTTCTGCCAGGAGATCCGCACTGCGGCCCAGGCGCGCCGCGTCACGGCCATGGCGGCGCAGGCGGCCCTGAACAAGGGCGGCGTGGCGGTGATCATCGTGCCGGTCGACGTGTCCAGACAGGACGCGGAAGACGAGCCGCCGTTTGCCGTGCACCTGCCCTCGCCGCAGACCCGGCCCTCGGGCCAGGAACTGGCCAGCATCGCCGAGATCCTCAACCACGGCAAGAAGATCGCCATCTACGCCGGCTCCGGCTGCCAGCATGCGCACGCCAACCTGATGGCGCTGGCGGCGCGGCTGCAGGCGCCTGTGGCCCACACCTCGCGCGCCAAGGATTTCGTCGAATACGATAACCCGTACAACGTCGGCATGACCGGCATCTTCGGCGTCGAATCCGGCTACCACGCGGTCAGCGAATGCGACACCCTGCTGCTGCTCGGCTGCGATTTCGCCTGGCGCCAGTTCTATCCGGCGCACGCGCACATCGTGCAGATCGACATCGACGCCACCCACCTGGGCCGGCGCCACCCCATCGAATTCGGCGCCGTGGGCGACATCGATGCCACGCTGGCCGCGCTGCTGCCGCTGATCGCGCAGCGCGATGACGCCAGCTTCCTCGATCACTGCACCGACCGGCACCGCAAGGCGGTCGCCCACCTGAACGAGCGCGCCACGCCCGGCGACGGCGGCACCATCCGGCCGCAATATCTGACCGCGCTGATCGACCGGTACGCCGACGACGACGCCATCTTCACCGCCGACGGCGGCTCGCCCATGGTCTGGGTGCTGCGCCACACGCGGGCCAACGGCCGCCGCCGCACGCTGGTCAGCCTGACCCACGGCACCATGGCCAACGCCATGCCGCAGGCGCTGGGCGCCAGGAAGGCGTTCCCGCAGCGGCAGGTGATTTCGCTGTCCGGCGACGGCGGCCTGGCCATGCTGCTGGGCGACCTGATCACGGCGGTGCAGGAAAACATCGCCATCAAGGTGGCGGTCTACAACAACGGCTCGCTGGGCTTCGTCGAACTGGAACAGAAGGTCGAGGGGCTGCTGGACGCTTACACCGACCTGAAAAATCCCGATTTCGCGCGCGTGGCGCAGGCGCTGGGTATTTACGGCCAGCGCGTCGAATCGGCCGATCAGCTCGAAGAGGCGGTACAGGCGTGGCTGGCCCATCCCGGCCCGGCGCTGCTGGACGTGACCACCGACCGTTTCGAGCTGGTGATGCCGCCGCATGTGGAAGTCAAGCAGGTGCTGGGCACGGCGCTGTACTCGGCCAAGGCGGTGCTGAGCGGGCGCGGCGCCGATGTGGTCGACCTGATCAAGGACAACCTGGCCGGATAGCGCTCAGGTCAGCTGCCAGGCACGCGCCGGCGCCAGTTCGTCCGGAATGGCTTCGTCGCACAGTTCCAGCACCGAGCGTTCGATGGTGCGGGTGATGGCGTCCAGCGCCAGCGCGTTGGGCGCCAGGCCGAACGGATCGGCCACCTGGTTGGCGATCGCCTCCAGCGCGATCAGCGTGTACGAGATGAAGATGCACAGCACCGGGGTCAGGTATTCGGACGAATCGACCAGCCCGAACGGCAGGAACAAACAATACGCGTACACCGAGCGGTGCAGCAGCACGCTGTAGGCGAACGGGATCGGCGTGGTCTGGATCCGTTCGCAGGCGCCCACGCATTTTTCCAGTTCATTGATCTGTGCATCCACCAGCCAGCGCGTGGTTCCCGGTTCCGTGCCCGGCAGCGCCTGCGCCAGCTTCTTGCGGATGTCGTTCAGCAGATACACCGGGGTATAAGCCTTGGCGCTCAGCGCGGCGGCGCGCCGCGCCCCCAGAAGCCGGCTCAGATCGGCGGTGGCGTCGCTGCCGCGCAGCTGGTGCTTGAGCGCATAGGCGAACGCAATCAGTTCCTGCGCGATGTCGCGGCGGGCGGCATCGGCCGGCGCATAACTGAGCATCTGCGAGGTCAGCGCGCGCGACGCGATCAGCGCGCTGCCCCAGCTGGCGCGCGCCTCGGTGAAGCGGGCATAGCTGGCGTTATTGCGGAACACCAGGAACACCGCCAGCGTCAGCCCGAACAGGGTGAACGAAGCCGGGCTCAGCGGAATTTTCTCGCCGAACAGGCGGCCGTGCGTGAACACCGCCAGGGTACTAAGCAACCCCAGCAGCACTAGCTGGGGGATGATGGATTGCAGCACGGAGCCATTCCAGATAAACAGCATCCGGAACCAGCTCTGCATCGGTCGGACGATCATGGCGAGTATCTGTGCGATAAGAATTCAATCCATATAGTAAGCGCCAGATGGGCGGATGTGGCGGCCCCGGCCAAAAAAAAGTTAAACTAGAGGAATTTTGCCCGGCCGGTCCGGCCCGATTTCCGCTTTATGACTCCCGACCACCTGAATTCCGACGCCACCGATCCCGGCGTCTACCGCACTTTGCTTGAATCCACTCGCGCCATTCCCTGGCGCATCGACTGGGCCACCATGCGCTTCAGCTACATCGGCCCGCAGATCGAGGATTTGCTCGGCTGGAAACAATCGAGCTGGCTGAGCGCCAACGACTGGGCCGAGCGCATCCACGAGGAAGACCGCCAGAAAACCGTCGACTTCTGCATCTCGCAATCGCAGAACGGTGTCGACCACGAGGCCGACTACCGCGCGCTCACCAGCGATGGCGACTATGTCTGGATCCGCGACGTGGTGCACGTGGTGCGGCGCGCGGACGGCAGCGTCGATTCGCTGGTCGGCTTCATGTTCGACATCACCGAGCGCAAGCAGGCCGAGGACAAGATCGTGCAGCTGCAGCGCGAACTGGAAGTGCTGTCCTACCGCGACAGCCTGACCAACGTCGCCAACCGCCGCATGTTCGACACGCTGTATCCGGTCGAATGGGCCAAGGCGCGCGCCACCGGCGAGCCGCTGTCGCTGGTGGTGATCGACATCGATTACTTCAAGCACTACAACGACCACTACGGCCACCTGCAGGGCGACGATTGCCTGCGCCGCGTGGCCCAGGCGCTGGACGCCGGCGCCTCGCGCTCGCGCGACCTGTGCGCGCGGCTGGGCGGCGAGGAATTCGTGCTGCTGCTGCCGGCCACGGATGAAGCCGCCGCGCGCAACGTGGCCGAGCGCTGCCGCAAGCTGCTGGCGCAGAAGGAAATCCCGCATGCGCGCTCGGGCGTGGGCCGGCTGGTCACCATCAGCATGGGCGTCGGCACCATCGTGCCCGGCGCCGATGACGACGCCCACGTGTTCCTGGACCGCGTCGACCGCCGCCTGTACCACGCCAAGTCCGCCGGCCGCGACCAGGTCTGCGCGGCAGAACCCTGACGGCACCCCGGAAGTTCTGCCTTTTGGCGCAGACGTTGATGCAAGTGTTGCAGCGCTTTGTCAGATTGTTATAATTTACTCAGCAAGCCTCATCGATCAACGCTTTGATTCAGGTGAACATGGCGCCACAAACCCAACTTCAACCCCAACCGGAAGCGCGTGGCGCCGAGGCCGCGCTTGAGCAGGCTGTGAACGCCATCCTGGCGCACCAGCGCGACGACGGCCACTGGCTGTACGAGCTGGAAGCCGATTCCACCATTACCGCCGAATACGTGCTGATGGTGCATTACCTGGGCGAGGCGCCCAATCCACAGCTGGAGGCGCGTCTGGGCCGGTATCTGCGCCGGGTCCAGGGCGCCGACGGCGGCTGGCCGCTGTTCGCCCACGGCGAGGCCGACGTCAGCGCCAGCGTCAAGGCGTATTTCGCGCTGCGCATGCTGGGCGACCCGCCCGACGCCGAGCACATGCAGCGCGCCCGCGCGCGCATCCTGGCGCTGGGCGGCGCCGAGAACTGCAACGTCTTCACCCGCACCCTGCTGGCCCTGTACGGCATCCTGCCCTGGCGCTGCGTGCCGATGATGCCGGTGGAGCTGATGCTGCTGCCGATGTGGGCGCCCTTCCACGTGACCAAGGTCTCGTACTGGTCGCGCACCGTGATGGTGCCGCTGCTGGTGCTGAACAGCATCCGCCCGCAGGCCATCAATCCGCTCGGCGTGCGCATTCCCGAGCTGTTCAAACAGCCGCCTCACACCCACGGCCTGCCGCCGTGCGCGCCGCACCAGAATCTGCTGCTGTACACCGTGTTCATGGGCCTGGACTGCATGTTGCGCGTGGGCGAAATGTTCGTGCCACGCTGGCTGCGCGGCCGCGCGCTGGCGCAGGCAGAACGCTTCGTGCGCGAGCGCGTCAACGGCGAGCATGGCCTGGGGGCGATCTTCCCGGCCATGGTCAACGCGGTACTGATGTTCAACGCGCTGGGCGTGCCGGCCAGCGATCCCGATGCGCGCCTGGCGCGCGAATCGATCGAAAAGCTGCTGGTGGTCGGCGAGGAGGAAGCGTATTGCCAGCCCTGCGTATCGCCGGTGTGGGACACGGCGCTGGCCTGCCATGCGATGCTGGAAGCCGGCGGCCAGCGCGCGACCGCCGCCGCCGCGCGCGGCCTGAACTGGCTGCGCCGCCTGCAGGTGCTGGACCTGCGCGGCGACTGGGCCGTGCGCCGGCCCAACCTGCGTCCCGGCGGCTGGGCCTTCCAGTACGAAAATGCGTATTACCCCGACGTCGACGACACCGCCGTGGTGGCGATGGCGCTGGACCGTTACCGCCGCGCCGAAGACGACAACCTGCCCTCGGCCGATGCCAGCCTGCTGCCGCTCGGCGAAGCGGTGGAGCGTGCGCGCGAATGGGTGGTCGGCATGCAGTGCGCCAACGGCGGCTGGGGCGCCTTCGAGGCCGACAATACCTATCACTATCTGAACAACATCCCGTTCGCCGACCATGGCGCCCTGCTCGACCCGCCCACGGCGGACGTCTCGGCGCGCTGCCTGTCGCTGCTGGCGCAGCTGGAGGGCGGTGTCACCAGCGCGGCCGCGCAGCAGGCACTGGACTACCTGCTGCGCGAGCAGGAGACCAACGGCAGCTGGTTCGGCCGCTGGGGTACCAACTACATCTACGGCACCTGGACCGCGCTGTGCGCGCTCACCGCGGCGGGGCTGGGCAACGACCATCTGGCGGTGCGGCGCGCGGTCGAATGGCTGCGCAGCATCCAGAACGCCGACGGCGGCTGGGGCGAGGATGGCGACAGCTACCGCATCGACTACAACGGCCACATGCCGGCGCCGAGTACGCCGTCGCAGACCGCGTGGGCGCTGCTGGCCCTGATGGCGGCCGGCGACAGCGGCAGCGACGCCGTCACGCGCGGCATCGCCTACATCGTCGACACGCAGCAGGACGATGGCGGCTGGATCGAGGAACACTTCACGGCGGTCGGCTTCCCGCGCGTGTTTTACCTGCGCTATCACGGCTACTCGCAGTATTTCCTGATGTGGGCGCTGGCGCGCTACTGCAATATGCGCCGCGACGGCGCGGCAGCCATCCAGTGGGGTATGTGAGCGGCGCGCCGGTCGTGGTCCTGACCGGCATGGCCTTCGAAGCGAAGATCGCGACCGGTGACGAGGCGCTGCACGGTCTGCGCGGCGACGCGCTGGAGCGGGCGCTGGATCAACGCCTGGCGCAGCCCTGCGCGGGCCTGATCAGTTTCGGCATGGCCGGCGGCCTGGCGCCCGATCTGACGCCCGGCGCCCTGATCGTCGTCCGCGCCGTGGCCGACGGCCAGGCCCTGATGGCCACCGACAGCGCCTGGTGCGACGCGCTGCTGCAGGCGTTGCACCAGGCGCAGGATCGCAACAGCGCCGGCGCCGGCGCGCTGGCCGGCATCTTTGCCGGCATTGTCGCGGGGGTGGATGCACCCGCCGCGACGGTCGCGGACAAACAGGCGCTGTACCGCGCCACCGGCGCGCTGGCAGTCGACATGGAATCGCATATCGGCGCGCGTGCGGCGCAGCGGGCCGGGGTGCCGTACGCGGTGTGCCGCGTGGTGCTCGACCCGGCACAACAGGCGGTGCCGCCCGCCGCGCTGGCGGCCTTCGGC
>NZ_SPVG01000078.1 GCF_004614165.1 Duganella callida
GACGACGCCGTCTCCTCCAGCGAACCGGCCTGCTGTTCGGTGCGCGAGGACAGGTCCATGTTGCCGGACGCGATCTCGGTGGCGGCGGTCACGATGGAATCGGCGCCGCTGCGCACCTGGCTAACGATCTCGGCCAGACTGTCGCGCATGGCCTGGATGGCGTGCAGCAGGCTGTGCTCGTCGCCGGCCCGCAGCCGGATCGGCACCGCCAGGTCGCCGGCGGCGATCTGTTCGGCGATCCGCGCCACGTCGGCCGGTTCGCCGCCCAGCTGGCGCAGCAGCTGGCGCGAAATCATCCAGGCCAGCAGCGCGCCCAGCGTCAGCGATACCAGGCCCAGCACGATGGCCAGATTGCGCGACCGGGCGTAGGTATCCGCCGCCGACTGGCGCGCGCGCTCCATGCTGGCGCTCTGGTGGGCGATCAGGGCATCGATGGCGTCCATGTAGCTCATCTGACGGCCACGCATGACGGTCAGCATTTCTTCGACCGCGCCATCGATATTGCCTTCGCGCCGCAGGCTCAGCACTTTGTCCAGCGATTCGTCATAAGGTTTGCGCGCATCCAGCACCACCTTGAACAGCTCGCGGCCTTTACTGGATTTGACGGTTTGGTCGAGCACGCTCAGCCCCTCGGTGATTTCCCTGCGCTTGTCCTGCACCACCGACATTTCCTTGGCGGCCTTGG
The DNA here is from genome assembly GCF_004614165.1 of Duganella callida. Taxonomy (GTDB): domain Bacteria; phylum Pseudomonadota; class Gammaproteobacteria; order Burkholderiales; family Burkholderiaceae_D; genus Rugamonas; species Rugamonas callida. Next base: position 686 of record NZ_SPVG01000078.1, read on the forward strand.
CTTCGTCATGGATCAACAAGGCATTGCGCAGCGAGCGCGCGATCTTGTTGTTGTGGTTCATGATGGCTTGCGCCTGCAGTACCTTGGGATAGGTCTCGGTGACGATATCGTCGGTGTTGGCCGCCAGCAGGCCCAGGTTGTACATGCTCAGGCCGAGGGTGACGGCCAACAGGGACAGGACGGCGCCGAAACCCAGCACCAGCCGCGCGCCAACTTTGAGGTTCTTGAAGTTCATGATATTCCGATAGTCGAGGTTAATCGCGTTCCAGCAGGAACGTTGGCGGGAATAAGGCCAAGGGAGGGGAGGCGATCGCGGAGACTGGGCGATCAGGGATGCGATGAATTGTCACCAATATACACAGCTTATTCCCGCATGGCAATAAACATGTAATCAGAAGAAGCTATTCAGCCACATTGATGTATTTGGGATCGATTCCAATTACACTTGGCATTCTGCTCACTTTGCTGGATGTGGAGACCATGACGACAACAACGACTTCCCGGCTGGATGTGATCGATGCGCTGCGCGGCTTCGCCATCGTTTCCATCATGCTGTTGCATAACATCGAACATTTCGATTTTTACTACGCGCCCGGCGGCCGGCCGGAATGGCTGAAGTTTATCGATCAGCAGATCTGGGATGGCCTGTTCTTCCTGTTTGGCGGCAAGTCCTACGCGATTTTTGCCTTGCTGTTCGGCATGACTTTTTATATCCAGTACCACAACCGCGAAGTCCGCGGCGAGGATTTCCGCACGCGATTTGCCTGGCGTCTGATCTTGCTGCTGGGCTTTGGGCTGTTCAACTCCATGTTTTATCACGGCGACATTCTGAGCATTTACGCCGTGCTGGGCTTGGCGCTGATCCCGGTCGCGCGCCTGCGTAGCGGCTGGGTGGCGTTGATCGCGTTTATTTTATTGCTGCAGCCTTACGCCTGGATCGAAGTAATACAAGCCTGGCCCGATCCGGACCGTAAATTGGCGGATCCGCAATCATGGGCGTATTTCGGCCGGGCCAATGAATATTTTGCGCATGGCTCGGCATTCGATGTCTGGAAAGGTAATCTCACCAACGGCAAAATCGGCGTGATCCGCTGGAACTGGGAAAATGGCCGGATATTCCAGATCCCGGCGTTGTTCATGCTGGGTATGCTGGCCGGTAGAAAAGGCGTATTTAAAATCTCCGACGAGAATAAGCGTTTCTGGCGTCGCACGCTGGGCATGGCATTGCTTGCATTTATTCCGTTTTATTTACTCAAGACCTGGCCCGAATACTGGGGCGTGGGTGAGGCGGTGCGCCGTCCGCTGCTGACGATTATTACCTCGTGGTCCAATGTGGCCTTGATGGTAGTGCTGGTGTCGACATTCTCGCTGCTGTTTTATTCCTGGCGCGGGCTGGCGGTATTTTCGCCGTTGGGACGCATGAGTTTAACCAGCTATGTGGTGCAATCGATTGTCGGCACTTCGATTTATTATGGTTTCGGTTTGGGCATATATCAATATACCGGCCCCAGTTTTGCATTGGCAATTGGCCTGACGCTGGCGCTGCTGCAGCGGCAGTTCAGCGTGTGGTGGCTGGTGCGTCACCCGCAGGGACCGCTGGAAACCTTGTGGCACCGGCTGACGTGGATAGGCAAGACCCCGCAGTCGAACCAGAAATTGGCTTGATTGCACCAGATTTCAGCTTGGGATGTCGTCCTCGGGCGACATCCAGCCTATGCGGCCATGGCCCGCTTCATTCAGCCGGATAATCAGCGCGTCGGCGCCGGTATCCGGCAGGCTGAATTCGAATCTCACGTCATCCGCGTGCAGGACATTATTTAAGGCTGCGCCGGCCATTTCAATTTCCCGGCGCACCAGACCTTCCATCGCATAAGGTGCGCTGCAAATCAGAAAGCGCTGCTTGATAATGGCGATTTTCTCAGCCTTTAATAATGCCTGCGCCACGCTGTCGGTATAAGCACGCACCAGTCCGCCGGCGCCGAGTTTAACGCCGCCAAAATAACGCACCACGGTGGCTAATACCCCTTCCAGATCCTGGTGACGTAATACATCGAGCATGGGCCGGCCGGCGGTGCCGCTCGGCTCACCATCATCGACAGCCGCCGATTGGCCGCCCGCTAATAATGCCCAGCACACGTGTGCGGCGCCCGGATGTCGTTCCCATAATTCCGCCACCACCTTTTGCGCGGCAGCGCGGTCGGCCATCGGCTGGACGCAGGCGATAAATCGGCTTTTTTTAATCAGCAATTCGTGATGAACTGCCGTATGGAGGGTTTGTGGCATGGCATACAGTCGGACGCGGGAAGGGGAGATATAGTGCCAGAACATACGCCAGGACAAAAGGCCCCCCGGCGGCAAGGTATAATCCCGGCCGAGTCCCCACCGAGTAGAAAACCATGACCGATCTTCCCCACATTGCCAACCATGACAGCGCGCCGGGAGAGGATGACGACCTGGTGCGGCAGCTCGGTCTGGCCGACAAGGGCGTGTCCCTGGCCAAATCCGAGGGCCGGGTTTATCTGCGCATCAGCGGCGTTGTGGAGTACCAGGGATTGCGCGTTGCCTACGATCTGGTGCCGACCCAGGGCGTGCTGGCCAAGCCGTCCAAGTGGCGCAAGATGGATGCGGACAGCCGCTCCGCGCTGCTGCGCGAGCGCGCCGCCGATGCGGCGATCGCCGAACTGCAGGCCGACGTCGCCGCCTTCGTCCGGGAACTGGCCGACGCCTGCGACGATTGCGACATGGACCCCGATCCCTTCATGCAGGGCCTGAGCGACATGCAGGTCGCCGAGCCGGCCGGCATGGTGTTCGACCGCATCCGCACGCGGCTGGAGCACGCGGTCGAGCGTGAAATGGAGGAACAGCACGCCGAACGCACGCGCCAGAGCATCAATCTGGCCGAGTATCCGGCCTCGTTCGACGTTGCGCGGCGCATGAAACGCAAATTTATCGCCGTGCTGGGACCGACCAATTCCGGCAAAACCCACATGGCGATGGAAGCGCTGGGCAAGGCGCCCAGCGGCGTCTACCTGGCGCCGCTGCGCTTGCTGGCGCTGGAAAACTACGAACGCTTGCAGGAAATGCAACAACATGGCAAGCCGCTCAAGGTCAGCCTGGTCACCGGCGAGGAGCGCCGCCTGGTGCCGGGCGCCACCCACGTCGCCAGCACGGTGGAGATGCTGGACACGCAAACCGCGGTCGATGTGGCGGTGATCGATGAAATCCAGATGCTGTCCGACCGCGACCGCGGCGCCGCCTGGACCGCCGCCGTGTGCGGCGCCCCGGCCAAGGTGGTCTATCTGGTCGGCGCCCCGGAAGCGCGGCGGGCGATCGAGGTATTGGCCGCGCGGCTGGAATGCGAACTGGAAGTGCATGTCCTCAAGCGCAAGGGACCGTTGACCGTGGAGCCGACCGCCGTGCGCAAGCTCAGCAATCTGCGCCGCGGCGACGCGGTGATCTGCTTCTCGCGCCGCGAAGTGCTGATGTGGCGCGACATGGTGACGGAAATGGGGCTGTCGGTGGCCACGGTGTACGGCAACCTGTCGCCGGAGGTGCGGCGCGCGCAGGCCCAGCGCTTCCGCGAAGGCGCGGCCGACGTGGTGGTCGGCACCGACGCCATCGCCATGGGCCTGAACATGCCGATCGCGCGCGTGGTGATGACCACCACCGTCAAGTACAACGGTTACGAAGAGGAAGAAATCCCGGCCGCGCTGGCGCGCCAGATCGCCGGCCGCGCCGGCCGCTTCGGCGTGCACGAGGAGGGGCTGGTGGCCGGCTACGACAACGAAACGCACAGCGTGATGCGCGAACTGCTGCGTGAAAAGCCGGTGCCGATCAAGACCACCGGCTTTGCCGTCGCGCCGACGCTGGAGCATCTGCACCGCATTTCCTCGGTCACCAACGAGCATGCGCTGGCCAAGCTGCTGAAGCGCTTCGTGCACAATATCGACGTGCCGGACGGCTTCTTCTACCCGCGCATCACCGAGGAACAGTTCGAGCGCGCGGCCTGGCTGGATACGCTGGACCTGTCGGTGGCGGAGAAGTTCGCGCTGTCGCTGGTGCCGATCTCGTCCAAGGTGCCGGCCTTGCAGCATGCCTGGGAAACCTGGGCCAAGTCGCTGGCGCACAAGAAAATCACCCACATGAAGCCGGGCGACACGCCGCTGCACTACATGAATCTGCAGGAAGTGGAAGACGCCTGCCGGCTGTATTCGGCGTATGCCTGGCTGGCTTACCGCGAGCCCGAGTATTTCCCCGATACCGAGCTGGCGCAACGCCTGTCGCGCGACGCCTCCGAGCGGGTGGATGCGATCCTGCAGGATCAGAACTCGGCGGCGCGCAAACGCCAGCCGCGCCGCTTCCGCCGCTAGCGATGGACGCGGAACGCTGCCCTCTGTGCGGACGGTTGCTGGGGAAGGTCAATATCGACCGCCATCACCTGGTGCCGAAGACGTTCAAGGGCAGGGAACAGTTCCCCATCCATAAAATCTGCCACCGCAAGATCCATTCGGTGTTCACCGAACGCGAGCTGCTGCAGCACTATCACACCTGGGAAGCGCTGCGCGCGCATGCCGATATTCGGACCTTTATCGACTGGGTGGCGAAGAAACCGCCGGAATTCTACGTGCGCACCGAGACGTCGGCGCGCAAGAAATCACGCTGACATCAGCAGCTTGAGTTGCGCCGTCAGCTGCGCGGTCAGCAGAGCGCCGTCGGCGGCGGTCAGCGCGCGGTTGCCCATCACCTGGCGCATCAGCTGAAAACCGGCGATCAGCGACAGCAGCAGCGCGGCGCGCTGGGCCGGATGGATGCCAGGCAGCAGCCGTGTCAGCGGCGCTTCAAAATGGCGTTCGACCTTGTCGCGCAGGATCTCCGCCGCACGTGCATTGCCGGCCGAACGCAGCAGGATCAGGAAACCTGACAGCACTGGCGCCGCCGGTGCGGTCTGCGCCACCAGGGCGGCGGCGATGTCGTGCGCCAGTTCATCAGTGCCGCGCTCGTTGTTCAGCATGGCATCTGTCAGGATGCCTTTTTCGGCGAGTGCCGCATCCACCGCCTCGGCGAACAAACCCTCCTTGGAACCGAAATAACGGTTCACCAGCATGGCGGTCACGCCGGCGCCTTGGGCGATGTCGCGTACGCCGACCCCATCGTAGCCATAGTCGGTAAAGGCCGCCATGGCGGATTGCAGGATGGCGGCGCGGGTGGCCGGCGCATTACGTTTTTGATTTTCTTGCATGTATACAGTTGTAGACTTTTGGCTCGGTGCTTGCTAAGATCGCTGAATTATACACTTGTAGACTTGGAGGTAATCGCAATGGAGATGTATTTGACGGGTAAGCGCGCCCTGGTGACCGGCAGCAGTTCCGGCATTGGCCGGGCGATCGCGGAACGGCTGGCGGCCGAGGGCGTGGAGGTGGCGGTGCACGGCCGCGACGCGACGCGCAGTGAAACAGTGGCGGCGGCAATCCGCGCGCTTGGCGGCCGGGCGACGGTGCTGCTGGGCGACCTGACCACGGATGAGGGCATGGCGGCGGTGATCGATGGTGTGCATGGCTGGGGCGGCGTCGACATCCTGGTCAACAACATCGGCGGTCCGGTCAGCATGGCGAATACCTCGTGGTTCGGGGACAGTCCCGCCGACTGGATGCAGAGCTTCCAGCAAAACACCACCGCCGCCGTCAGCCTGATCCATGCGCTGGTGCCGCAGATGAAGGAGCGCGGCTGGGGACGGGTGATACAGATCTCGTCGCGCAACGCGATTTCGCCGCATGCGGACCTGGGCTCCTACGGCGCCGCCAAGGCCGCGCTGAACAACCTCACCCTCAGCTTGTCCAAGGCGCTGGCGGGCACAGGGGTTACTTCGAATGGCGTGATGCCGGGGCTGATCTACACGCCGCAACTGGACGGCTGGTTCGCCGAAATGGCGCAAAAGCAGGGTGCGGGCGCCGACATCGAAGCCGGCAAGCAATTCGTCCTCAATAACGTAGTGCGGCAGACTGTGAACCGGCTGGGCCAGCCGCAGGACATCGCCGGGCTGGTTTGCTACCTCGCCAGTCCGCTCAGCGACTTCATGACCGGCACCACCATCCGCATCGACGGCGGCTCGACGCCTACCGTATAAATCGTATAAACAAAAAAGCCCACGCACCGAAATGCGTGGGCTTTTTTACTGAATCTTGGTAGGCCGTGCGGGATTCGAACCTGCGACCAACGGATTAAAAGTCCGCTGCTCTACCAGCTGAGCTAACGACCCAAGGGCCAGAATTATAGCGTTCCTTTTGCAAACCATCAAGCCGTCCTGGCAATGCCATCTCATCCGTGCGGCCGGACACCGACTTTATCGATGAGATAGGGGACGATGCCGGAAGCAGTCCGCTTGGCGCGCGCACCAATGCGTCAACCTCAGCTATCATAGCGGGCTTCATAAAAATATAAGCAAATACGCACCTTGGGGTTCGATAAATTGCAGGTAAGGAATAGGCATGAAAATAGTTTCAGGGAGTATGCCGGGCGCCCAAACCACGCCCCCGGCTCAGTTCGGCTTGATTAATCTGTTGAAGGCCGGTGCGGCCCAATTGATCGTGCTGCACCATCTGGCGTTCTATGGCCCGATGTCCGATCAGGCGCGTCTGCTGCTGCCGGACCTGATCGGCTGGCTGGGCGACAGCGCGCGCATTGCCGTGCAAGTGTTCCTGGTGATCGGCGGGTTTCTGGCCGCCAAATCGCTGTCGGCCACCGGCATGCCCGGTCACGACCAGCCGCTGCGCGCGATCTGGCACCGTTACGCCAAGCTGGCGCCGCCGTTCCTGGCCGCCACGCTGATCGCGGTGGTGGCATCGCTGCTGGCCAGCGAGTGGATGACCCACGATTCGATTTCGGAGCCGGCCACCGTGGCCCAGCTGCTGGCGCACGCGCTGCTGCTGCACGGCGTGCTGGGTTTCCCGTCGGTGTCGGCCGGCGCTTGGTATGTCGCCATCGATTTCCAGCTGTACGTGATGATGGTGCTGATGCTGTGGCTGGGCGGACTGGCGGTCGGCAAGCGCGTGGTGCCGTGGCTGATGCCGTTCGTGGTGACGCTGGGCGTGGCCGTCTCGCTGCTGTACTTCAATCTGGAATCGGACTGGGACAACTGGGGACTGTATTTCTTCGGCAGCTACGGCCTCGGCATCATGGCCTGGTGGGCCAGCGATCGCCGCCTCGATTCCGGCACCGTGTTGTGGCTGCTGACCATGGTGGCGCTGCCTGCGCTGTCCGGCCTGCTGCTGGAATTCCGCAGCCGCATCGCGCTGGCGGTGATCGTGGCGTGCGCGCTGTTCCTGTTCGGCCGCATCAAGACCACCTCGCAAGGCCGCGGCTGGACCGTGGTCAATGAACTGGGCCGCATTTCGTATTCGGTGTTCCTGATCCACTTCCCCGTGTGCCTGCTGGTGAATGCGGCGTTCACCCGCTTCGTGCCGCCCGAGCCGGAGCTGCAGGCGTTCGGCATGCTGGTGGCCTGGGGCGCCAGCCTCGCGGCCGGCGTCGTTTTCTGCAACTGGGTGGAAAATCCGCTGAGCCGCGTCATGCAACGGCTCAGCGAGCGCTTCGCCGTTACCGCGCCGAAGCCACTGCCGGCGCGGGTGAGCGCGGTGTCGCTGCGCTGAGCGCGGCCGTCGCGATCTGCAGCTTGCGGCCTGCCAGCAGGCCGAATACCGCCATGATCACCGCCACCGCCGCGCACACGGCCAGGGCCAGACTCCAGTTGCCGGTCAGGTCGTGCAGCTTGCCCACCAGCGGCGGGCCGGCGGCGGCGATGAAGTAACCGACGCACTGTGCCATGCCCGACAGCGAGGCGGCGTCGCCGGCGCTGGGGGTACGCAGGCTGATCAGGGCCAGCCCCATGATCAGGCCGCCGCCGGCGCCGATACCGAAAAAGACAATCCAGACAATCGCGTACGCCGGCGCCAGGATGAAGCCCAGCATGCCGACCGCCATGCTCAGCGCCAGCGCCGCGGCCACTGCGCGCTGGTCGTGCAGGCGCGGCGTCAGCGGAATCAGCAGCAGGCCGGGCACCGCGGTGGCGAGCAGCAGCACGCCGTGCAGGGTTGCCGCCTGGGCCGCCGTGTAGCCGGCGGTGTCTTGCAATATGCCCGGCATCCAGCTAACGCCCACATAGAACAGGAAACTGTCGATGCCCAGATAAGCCGTCACCTGCCAGGCCAGCGGCGAGCGCCAGATGGCGGCATTGGCGTGGTTGCCGCCGACAGCGGTCCTGTTGGCGCCATGCTTGCGCAGCACCTGCGGCAGCCAGACCAGCGCCGCCAGTGCGACCAGCGCCAGCGGCAGGCGCGATACCACGCGCCAGTCGGCATGCAGCGCTGCCGACAGCGGCACCACCAGCGCCGAGCTGGCCGCCGCGGCGGAGCCCATCACCAGCACGTACAGCGCGGTCAGCGACGCCACCTTGTCGCTGAAGTCGCGCTTGAGCAGGCTGGGCAGAAGCACATTGCCCAGCGCGATGCCGGCGCCGATCACCATCGTGCCCAGGTACAGCGCCGCGGCGCCGCCGCTGGCGCGCAGCAGCATGCCGGCGGCGATTACGGTCAGCGCGCCAAACAGCGTGCGCTCGACGCCCCAGCGCTTTGCCAGTCCCGCCGCGAACGGCGAGACCACGGCAAACGCCAGCACCGGCAGGGTAATCAGCCAGCCGGCCTGCGATGCGCTGAGCGCGAACTGGTCGCGCAGTTGCTCCAGCATCGGCGCAACGCTGGTAAAGGGAGCCCTCAGATTGGTTGCGATAAGCAGTATGCCCGCCAGCAGCAGGCCGCGATGTGCAGTTTTCATGTGTCACCTTGGTGGGAAAAGTCAATGGAAACAGCATAGCGATTGCCGCGCGTGGGGAATTTGGCTATTCTGACCGGATATCACTAAATTCGGACAATCCACGATGTCGGCATTGGCCACCATGCGCGCAAATAACGATCTGGATGCGATGCCGCAGCCGGCGGTGGCGCTGCGCACGCATACCGAGTCCGACGACCGCGATCCGGCCATGCACCGCCACCGCAAGGGCCAGCTGGTGGTGGCGCTGCGCGGCAGCGTGATTTGCGAGGTGCCGACCGGGTACTGGATGGTGCCGCCGCAGTGCGGCGTGTGGATACCGGGCTGCGTCAAACACAGCATGCGCGCCGCCGCCGGCACGGAACTGTATCTGCTGTGCGTCGAGCCATCGGCCGCCGCGTTGCCCGCTGAATGCTGCACGCTGGCGATCAGCCCCATGCTGCGCGAGATGATCGTGCATCTTGCCGCCCAGCCGCAGGACTACGCGACCGACAGCGGCACCGCGCGGCTGGTCGCCGTGCTGCTGGAAGAACTGGCGCGGATGCAGGTGGAGCAGTTGTACTTCCCGATTTCCGAGCATCCGAAATTGCGCAAGCTGGCCAACGCGCTGCTGCGCGCACCGTCGGACCGGCGCACCGCTCAGGAATGGGCGGCCTGGCTGGCGATGAGCGAGCGCACCCTGTCACGCCTGGTGCTGAGCGAAACCGGCATGACCTTCGGCCGCTGGCGTCAGCAGCTGCAAATCATCGTCGCGCTGCGCTGGCTGTACGCCGGCACCCAGGTGCAGCGCGTGGCGGAAGACTTGGGCTATGAATCCGTGAGCGCCTTTATCACCATGTTCAAAAAGGCGCTGGGTGCGACGCCGTCCAAATACCTGGCGACAGCGTAAAATGGCGGCTTCGTTTTGATGAAAGGAAGCCAGCATGACCTATGAAGAATACCTGGACGAAGTCACCACGCTGATCTTCGAAAAATATGGCATCACCGAAGCCGCCGCCGTCAAGCTGGTGGTCGATGCGCAGGACAGGGAATTCTTCGTCAAGCACGATGACGACAAGAACCTGCGCAATGTCGACCAGGCGCACAAGGATGCCAAGACCCTGTACGAAGCGGCCCACGGCGGCAAGAAAAAGTAAAGCCCCCGGCGCCGCCATATGTTTTTGGAATGTCTTTTTGCAAAGAAGTGATAAGTTGTCATGGCGGGTGCGGGCTTAATATCGGTTCACGCAGCCGCAAAATATAAAAAGTCTGTCAACATCCTGAGTGCAGCGGCTCCGTAGTTCTTAAAAACTATATGGAGACCAGACTATGCGTCAGAATCACCTTCGCAGGACCACGCTCGCCGTTTTGATTGCCGAGCTGATGTCGTTTCCTGTCTTTGCACAGAATGCCGGCGATGCCATCGATGCCGGTTCCACCGTGGTGGTCAGCGGCATCCGTGCCTCGCTGTCGTCGTCGCTGAACACCAAGCGCATGCAGGATGGCGTGGTCGATGCGGTGTCGGCCGAGGATGCCGGCAAATTCCCCGACACGAATATCGCCGAATCGCTGCAGCGCGTGACCGGCGTGCAGATCCAGCGCAACAACGGCGAGGGGCGCTACATCTCGGTGCGCGGCCTGGGGCCGGAGTTCAATAACGTGCTGGTCAACGGCCGCACGCTGACCAGCGACACCGGCGGCCGCGAGTTCTCCTTCGACCTGCTATCCTCGGACCTGATCTCCAAGGCGCTGGTGTACAAGACCTCGCAAGCCTTCCTGCCGGAAGGCGGCATCGGCTCGACCGTCGACATCCAGACCGCGCGCCCGCTGGCCGGCAAGGTCGGGCACAGTTCCGTGTTCAACCTCTCCGATTCCTACGACACCAACTCCAAGCGCAATACGCCCAATGCCAGCGGCATGTACTCCTTCGCCAATGCCGACCGCACCTTCGGCGTGGCGGCGTCGCTGTCCTACACCGACCGCGCCTCCAAGCAAAACAAGGCGGTGACGGATGCGTGGAACTACCGCGATGTCTCGATTATCAACGGCGACCTGAATTCCAAGGGCCTGACCATGGCCGACGTGAGCACCAAAAAACTCTACATCCCGCAAAGCTACGGCTTTCAGCAGGAGGATGAAACCCGCAAACGCGTGGTCGGCAATCTGACGGTACAGTACAACCCTTCGCCGACCTGGAAGCTCAGCGCCGACGCGTTGTACTCGCGGCTGAATCAGGAAAACAAGGTGATCGCCTTTAGCGACTGGAACAACCCGGTGCAGCTGGGCGTCAAGTACGACAGCAATAACCAGATCACCAGCTTTCTGCGTCCCGGCTCCACCTTCTTCGCCAACAATCCCGAGCTGGCCGGGCCGGGCAAGCTGCTGGGCGAGGTCAATTCCAACGACATGATCGCCAAGGGCGACAGCCGGCTGTCCATCACCAAGGCATTCGGCCTCAATTCGAAATGGGACCTGGGCACCGACTGGCGGCTGGAAGGCGATGTTTCGACCTCGCGCACCAGCTCGCAATCGCCGAACATGTGGGTGGTGGCCGGCATGGTGCCGAAGAATGGCGACGTCCTCACTTTCAACGGCACGCCAGGCCTGGAGTTCGGCGACGGCATCGACGATCCGAATGCGGTGCGTGCGCACGCCGTGTCGTATGGCGACATCCGCAACCGCGATACCTTGCACGAAGGCCGTTTGAATCTGGGCTGGAACCACGAAATCGGCTATTTCAAAGGATTCGATTCCGGCCTCGATTATTCGCAGCGTGAAGTCACGCACACCTCGTGGAACAACGATGCCTGGAACGCCTTCAGCGGCTATCACGTGGCCTTGCCGGCATCGCTGTTCACGGTGACGCCGATGGATAACTTCCTCGGCGCCGGCGTCAAGGTGCCCGGCGCCTACCTGAGCTTCGACCCGTACGCCTACATGAACTACCTGAACCAGCCGTCGCTGCTGGCGCAGTCCAACGATCCCGCCTTGTACTCGGACAAGGCCAAGTATCCGAACGGTCCGATGGCGATCGACTACAACACGCCGTCGATGTGGGGCGTGAAGGAAAAGGTCTCCAGCCTGTTCCTCAACAGCCGCTGGGAGGGCAGCGGCTGGTCGGGCGATGCCGGCGTGCGCTATGTGCACGTGCAATCGACGTCCACCGGCATCAGCCGCGAGCTGCTGTCGGCCACCAAGAGCCCGAACGACACCACCTTCATTTCCAACTGGGGACCGATGAAGAGCACCACCGTCGACAACAGCTACAACAGCCTGCTGCCATCGGCGAATCTGAAATTCGACCTGCGCTCCGACATGCTGTTGCGGCTGGGCGCATCCAAGACCGAGACGCGGCCGACGCTGAACCAGATGGGCGTGGACAATTACTACGGCGGCCGTTTCGGCGATGTGCAGACCGGTGGCGGCAATCCCTACCTGAAGCCGATGAAGTCGAATAACTACGACCTGTCCTACGAATGGTATCTGTCCAAGACCAACTACGTCAGCGCGGCGGTGTTCCTCAAGCACGTGCGCGACTTCCTCGAAACCAAACTGGTGGACATGCGCATCCCGCAGTTCGACGAAATCGTCCACGACACACGCGTGCGCAACGGCCAGAAGGGCAAGATCAAGGGACTGGAACTGGCCGGCCAGTATGCTTTCGATACGGAGGTGCGCTGGCTGCAGGGCTTCGGCGTGTCGGCCAACTACACTTACGTGGATGCCAGCGCCACGCGCGAGAGCGACAGTACCATGCCGGTGTGCGGCTATCCGGGCCTGTCGCCGCAGTCGTACAACGGCTCGCTGTTCTACGAGAACAGCAAATTCCTGGCGCGGATAAGCTACAACTGGCGCAACCACTACTCGGTCGATTGCGGCGGCGGCAGCACCCAGCCGCGCAACCGCGCCGCCTACGGCCAGGCCGACGCCAGCCTGCGCTACAACATCACGCCGGCGATCTCGCTGTACGCGGACTTCATCAACCTGAATAACGCCAGGATGCACGAATACGCGCTGACCGAATCGCAGTTCCTGACACTGGAAGATGTGGGCCGGCGCGCCAACGTGGGATTGCGCATGGCCTTTTGATTTATTCTTGACGGTATAAAGTCTTGTACCCGGCGGGCGATTTATCGTCGCCTGCGCAGCTCTTAGAATGGCCTCATTACTCAACCATTCAGGAGGCCATCATGTCGGTACAAGAACGACTCGCAGCACGGGGACTGTCCCTGCCCACCCCACCGCAACCTTTGGGCAGCTACACTGCCGTCAGCCAGGCCGGCGATCTGTTGTTCATCTCCGGCCAGCTGCCGCTGGTGGACGGCAAGATCGTGTACCAGGGCGCAGTCGGCAGCGATCTGACGCTGGAACAGGGCAAGCACGCATCGGAACTGGCCGCGCTGAATGTGCTGGCGCAGATCGACAAGCACCTGGGCGGCTTCGAGCGCCTCGACCACATCGTGCGGATAGAAGGCCACGTCACCAGCGCGGCCGGCTGGTTCAATCAGCCGGCGGTGCTGGATGGCGCGTCGGATCTATTTGCCGATGTGCTGCAGGAGAAAGCCGGCCACGCGCGCGCCGCCTATTCGCATATCCAGCAGCCCGGCAATGCGGCCGTCATCCTGGTGGTGATCGCCCAGCTGAAGCCCTAAGGGCGGAAGCGGATCACGCCTGCGCTGACCTGCTGGCCGGCGCGAATGCCGCCGAACAGGCCGTATTCGCCGTCACCCAGCGGGATCAGGCCGCGGAAGTCCATGCCGGCTTGCGGCAGCGCGGCGTGCGATCGCCATGTGCCGCTGGCCGGATCGAAGCTGAATACGGCATCCGATGGCTCGGATGGCTGCTTGTCGTAGCCGATGCCGTTGTAGTTGTAGGGACGACTGCTGCCGCCGGCGAACAGAATACGTCCGCCATCGCCGACCGCGCCGGCTCGGTACAGTGGAGCGCCGGGATGGGCTGGCAACTGGCGCCAGCGGATGCGGTCCGGCTGCTGGGGATCCAGCGTACCTTGCCAGCATTCATTCGAGATGGCGAAGACGTTCTTGCCATCCGCCCCCTTGTCGGCGCCGACGCCGTCGCAGATCACCATCGTATCGTCCACCAAGCCACCGGCATGGCCGAACACTGGCTTGCCAGGATAGGGCGTGGCGCTGCTCCACCGCTGCGTCAGCGTATCGTACATCTGGACGTCGGCTACATTGCCTTTATCGTGCCAGCCGCTGACCATTACGATCCAGCGGTCGCGCCAGGGCAGGGCAACGCTGTCGTCCACCGGCACTGGCATGATGGATTCGGTCGCAAAGCGGCCACTGTCGGGCAGGAAGCGCATTACTTCTGGCGTCGAGACTTCCTCACCCCTGGCCGATACCGTATAGCCGCCAATCAGATAAACCTTGCCGCCCACGGTCAGCGCCGCGCTGGCTAGCCGGCCCTGTGCGACCGGAATATCGCCGACCTTGCGCCACACGCCTGAGCGCAGGTCCAGTGCGTGCACGTCGCGCGCGATATCCGCATCGGTCTTGCCTGGTCCCAGTCCGAAGAATGTGTACACCTGATCGCCCGCGCGGGCGACCGCCCAGTTGGCGCGCGCCACCGGTGCATCGGCTTGCGCCGCGCCGGCGGCGAAAGCGGCTATTAGTAATATTGTTTTCATCGTTATTTCCGCACCAGGATAGCGCTGGCAATCAGGTCGAACAGATGATCGACGCGCGCGGCGAACGGTGGCTGATCGTTGAGCCATGCCAGTGCGCTGACCAGTGCCAGCAGGTCGGTACCGTCGATATCGCCGCGCGCCTGGCCCTCGGCCTGCGCGCGCTCCAACAGCCGCGCCCCGGACGCGCGCAACATCACACACGACGCATGCAACGCGGAATCGGGCGAGGCGATGGCCGCGGTCATGGAGGCGATCACGCCGCGATGGCTATGGGTGAGCGCGATCATCGCGCGTAGCCAGCCCGTCAGCGCATCGGCCGGAGAGCTGGAAATTTCCAGAGTGCTGGCGCTGGCCGTCAGTTGATCGAAGCTTTCGCGCAGCAGAGCTTCCAGCAATGCTTCCCGGGTTGGAAAGTGCCGGTACAGGGTGCCGATGCCGACGCCTGCGCGCCGCGCCACATCGCGCATTGAAGCCTCCGCGCCTTGCTCGGCGACGACCGCGCGTCCGATTTCCAGCAAATGGTCGTAATTTTTTTTTGCGTCAGCTCGCATGATTTTGATTGACAAACGGAGCGGCGCTCCATATATTTGGAGCACTGCTCCGATTAATTGGAGCGGTGTTCCGGAAATAAAACCTCATTTTTGACCAAGGAAAAAACCATGTCAACCCAAACGATGAAGGCGGTGCGCCTGCACACTTACGGCGGTCCCGAAGTGCTGCGTTACGAAGACGCGCCCAAACCTGCGCCGCAGCCGGGCGAAGTGCTGGTGCGTGTCCATGCAGTCGGCATCAATCCACCGGACTGGTATCTGCGAGACGGCTACAGCACGCTGCCGGCCGACTGGCGGCCGCAAGTGGCCTTGCCGGCCATACCGGGCTCCGATATCTCCGGCGTTGTCGCAGCCGTCGGCGCCGGTGTGACGGCGTTTGCCGAGGGTGACGAGGTGTTCGGCATGGTGCGCTTCCCCAGCTTTGGCGAGAGTGCCGCATACGCCGAGTATGTGGCCGCGCCGGTCGGCGATCTGGCGCGTAAGCCTGTCACTGTGTCGCACACCATCGCCGCCGCCGCGCCCATGGCCTTACTGACCGCCTGGCAATTCCTGATCGAACTCGGCCACGACGCGCCCAATCCGTTCCAGGCCGTGCCGCATCGGCCGGTGCCATTGGCTGGCCGTACGGTGCTGATTAACGGCGCGGCCGGCGGTGTCGGGCATTTGGCCGTGCAACTGGCGAAATGGCGGGGCGCGCAGGTGATCGCCGTGGCGTCGGGCTCGCACGAAGCGTTTCTGAAAGACCTGGGCGCCGACCAATTCATCGATTACACCACCACCGATGTGGCCGAGATGGTGCGCGATATCGATCTGGTGCTCGATACCTTTGGCGGTCCCGCCACCGCACGTTTCTTGCGTACGCTGAAGCGTGGCGGCGCGCTGTTCCCGGTGTACCCGCTCGGCTTCGCCGACCAGGAGGCGGCGGACAAGCTTGGGGTGACGGTTACGTCCACCCAGGTTCGCTCCAGCGGCGCCCAGCTGACCCGGCTCGCCAGCCTGCTGGACGAGGGCGTGATTCGCGTGGCGATCGACAGCAGCTATCCGCTGGCCGATGCCCGCGCCGCACACCAGCGCGCCGCGGGCGGCCACATCCGCGGCAAAATCGTCCTGACGGTGCAGCCATGACCACGCCGGACAAGATCCCGCACGGCACCGCGGCCTGGTTCGAGATGGTGGGGCAAGTGATGATGCAGGCGGCGCTCGACGCCAGGCTGACGGCAGACATCAACGTCAGCCTGGTGGAGCATTACACCGACGGCGACCAGGGCTTGCGTTTCGAGATCCGCAACGGTGAGCCATCTTATACGGCCAGCGTGGACAAGGACGAGCGGGGCGATATCACGGTGGCGGTCACGGCGGCGGCCTCCCGTCAACTGAACACCCGGTACAGCGATGATCCGGAATATGGCAGTCTGATGGCGCATCTGGCCGACATTGGCGAGCTAAGCGTGACGGGCGACCTGTCGCGGCTGGGAAGCTGGTTCGCTGTCGTGCATGACCGGATTGTCGACCGCACGCGCTGATTCGAATCGCGCGTATCGAACAGTGCGTTCCAATGCATGTTTTTTTGCTAAGCTCAAGCGTTGTCTTGAGGGTGCGTATGATGGCGATAGCGGAACAGCGGCTAGGAGGGAAGATGCTTCGAATGACACTGGCGCTGATTGCCTCCGCAGCGCTCGCTCTGCCGGTACGCGCCCAATGGCTGGGGGCGGATTATGCGACCTACGGCGCGCCGCTCAGCAGCTTCATGCAAAGCTCGGTCGTCAACAACTCGCTGATGATCCAGGCGGCGGACCCGTCAGCGCAAAAGCGCCCGGACCGCGCTGGCTCCGGGGCCGCCTCCACCCTGCGCGCCGATGCGCCTGCGGACGTGCAACGCAACGCAGCCGATCTTGCGCGCAACTTCCCGCCGCAGCACCGCGCCACAATGACCAAAACCTTCGCCGACAGCATGGGCATCTGGTATCAACTGGAAGCCAAACTGGGCGTGCCGCGCAATGATGTGGGCGGAGCGCTGGCCGCGTTCGTGGTCGGCAATTACATGGTCCTCACCAGCAAAGAAGTGTCCGACGAAGAATTTGGCGTGGTGGTCGACCAACTGCGGCGCCAGCCCTCGCTGCGCACCACGCTGGGTGCGCAAAGTCCCGCCGCCTTGCGCAATCTGTACGAGCAAAGCGCCATGTCCGGCACCTTCATGGCGCTGGCCTACAAGTCGCAGCAAGTCAAGCCGCAGCCGCCAGAGCAGCAGGCCAACCTGCGCAATGCGGCGCGCGAAAATCTGCGCACGATCGGCCTGGACCCGGACCGCCTGCGCATCGGCGCGCGCGGTATCAGCATGGCCGATTAATCCAGCTTCCGACGTCGCCCTGGATGGGATCTACCGATAAGCCAAATTTGCGGCAAAACGTGAATGGCCGGCGTTTCTTCAAGGCGGATCCTTGGTAAGGAAGAGCAGCAGATACTCGTTCCACTTCAGCTCGGCCTGAAACACAGCCGAATACGGGGACGCCAACCGTATCGAGAATTCGGAACTTGAAAGTAATCGCACGAGCGACCCCTATCTGGGGCAAGTCTCAGACGGCATCTAGATTTTGGATCAATGGCCGGACAAGAAGAAAATCGGCAAGCGCTTCATCCGTCGCAAGGGTAAGGATAAACTTGGGAATTTTATTAATCCTACCGACAACGCAGATGCGTTCTTTGTGATTGAATGAGTCATGAATATCAAAATCATTCTGAACCTCTATCTCAGCGCGCTGGCTGGTGTGGCTGTCGCGGGGCCAGTCAAGTTTGAATGTCCTCAAGAGCTCCCACCCGCCTCGGTAAAGGTGGAAAGCCCACGGCCCGGCTGGACAACATTTGTGGGCTCGCCGATGTACCTGAGTGGCGCCGCACCTGCTGACGGACCACCTGAGCGACTCGGAATTCTGCGCGGGGACGATGGGGCGAGAAACAGAACCACATGGACTCAACACTACGAACTTGCAGGTTCCTACCCGGAGGGTAAGTGGCTACGCTGCGATTATGGTGCGATGGGCGAGGTGTCATTGGCCATGCGTCTTCCCGACAGTATCAAGCAATGCACGGTCACAGGACGCAAAGGGCAGCACGCGGGCGAAAATCGATTTGAAATCGTCTGCAGATAGACGCAGCTGATCCTTCAGCAGACTGTTACCGCATTACTGGATAGCTGGCGAAGATATTTGATCCCCTCAACTTCCTTCGGGCTCGGCAGAGACGCCCCCTCACTCAAGTTGTTCTTTCTCAGTCCTGAGGCGCCGGAACAATAGAATTTCCTGCACACACAGGTTGGGTCGGCGAAGACCGGCAGGGCAAACATCGAGGACTTCAGCGGATTGAAATATCGGCAAATATCAGGAAGGGCAATAGCGGCGGCCCATACGTGGACGAGCTTTTCCGTGTTGCGGGAGTTGCACAAGAGGGGGCGACTCAAGCCGATGGCAATGATGAGTGCTTGTGTGTGGATGAGCTGGATCAGTGGCTTGCCGGATAGGCAGGAGGCCACGCTGGCCTTGACCAGAGAGCGGCCAGAAACAAAAAAGCCCACGAACCGAAATTCGTGGGCTTCCTTGATAATTCTTGGTAGGCCGTACGGGATTCGAACCTGCGACCAACGGATTAAAAGTGTACAGTTAACGCGATTAAATCGAATCCCTTAATTGAGCTGAAGCCGTAAAGGTAGTGCTTCCATCACCTCGCCAGCCTGGGTAGTTACGCACTGCGCATCCTTTTATTGGAGTAGAGCTGTCGCTTTGCACAGTCTTATCGGGCTTTAGGCTGAAAGCGCATCCAGTCATTTCAATGAAACTCTTATCGGACACGTTCAATGCGAAGTTCGCATCAATACGCCAGCGTGACTGGCTTTTTGGTCGAAGAAAGAAAACTTTGAACGATGTTCCATCTTTATAACCTTCAATCTGACTTTCGATTCGACCAGTTGGACTATTTAGCCAATAAGTTCCAGTGATGTCATTATGCTGGTCCTGAGTTATCTTCATTCCACCCAAAGATCCTCCAATTTCGATTCGCCATTCACCACTTAGAATGACTTCTCGCCTTCCATTCGGATCGATATAGGGGAGTTCTGCAGTTGATTGAGGCGGAGCTAAAGAAATAGACAACGCGTCAGAATCGTATTCGCCATACTTTGTTGCTAACGACGCTCGGATTTCACTGCTGCTCACATTAGTTGCATTCTTTGATAAATAGAGCGCAAAATATTTATCTAAACGTCGTCTCGAATTGATTGCTTCAGTTTCGAATGATGGTGGAGTATCGGAAGATAAGATAAATATATTTTTATCGTACCTTATTTTCACCACTCCCTTATCGATATCTGCGACCGAATTGGGCGATATTTCAACATTAATGCGCGTTGATTCTCCAGGGGAAATGGCGCAAGGAGAGCAGCTAATTTGAATAGAAGGACTTTCTTTATACAGTTTGTGAGCTAAAGATTGTTTAAGTGGATCAGTAAACGGACTAAAGTAAGCCCATAGACCCGCCGCAGAAAGGCCCAAAGTGCTAAAAATAGTTTTTATTGATAAATAACTTTTAATCGAAGTCCAGGTTTTGAGCTTTTGAGGGACAGCTGAGCGTCCTTTATTTTTATTGGTCTGTGCTTTCATGATTGTATTATTTCAGTGCTACGTCATTGGACGTAGATTAAATTCGGCACATAATTTTGACCAGGGTCGCCAAAATTTCTTTTTATCGCCGGGACATAAATTTGAGCACCTGGACCTCCATCCATGGAGAGTGCCCATTTTATGGTCGATCCGTCTGAGCACTTAATTGACAATAAAAATTGTGCGAATTCATACAGCGATGCAGCCCTGCCAAATCCTTCAAAAGCACCGGCAATAATGACTTTTCCAGAAGTGGAAATGGCCACGGCTGTACGGTTGAAGCGCTCACCATCGTCTTTATAAATGCCGTTCTTGCCGGATTCGACAAGCAGCGGCTTGCTCTGAAGTACTGAAAAGTCATTAATGCTGGGTTTGTAGTTATGAACCGGAATAATTCTGGTATTGCCTTTTTTGTCATGAACAAGGAATCCGCCCCGATCCCATCCGATTGGGCGATTTTTCCGTACTCCATCCGCAACTACCAACCCCAAGGGGATGCGCTGACCTTTCGCATCGTATCCAAAAAAGCTACCATTAATCGCGACGACCGCACTCATTGGAGTTGCGTTACGATAAATATCGTAACTATTGCCAAATTGTTTCACCACACGAATTTGAGGCGAACATTTTGGACAATTCGTTTCAATAAACACATAATGCATGCCGTTTCTAAGGGCATCAGACTTGGGGGAAAACGTATGAACTGTTAAGTTGGCACTATTGACTTGTGTAACGTTCTCATCGAAATCCATTCCGAGACTCGTGATCGCCCGGTCTTTGTTGATCGCCTGAGCGATCTGAGAGAGGGGCATTAGCATTAATGCCAAGACAAGTGCTTTAGTGAAATTTCTCATACGGGATATGTTGCTTCTACTAGGCGATCGTCTAACAGTACCGGGGTCGAGATAATCAGTCAAGATTGAGGAAAGAAGAGATGATCTCGATTACGACAATAGTTCCGAAGCGACCAGAGAGCGACCAGAAACAAAAAAGCCCACGAACCGAAATTCGTGGGCTTCCTTGATAATTCTTGGTAGGCCGTGCGGGATTCGAACCTGCGACCAACGGATTAAAAGTCCGCTGCT
>NZ_SPVG01000241.1 GCF_004614165.1 Duganella callida
GCGCCGCCGATGCCACGCCGCCGCCGCTGAACGATACGCTGCGCCAGCCGGCGCCGCCGCCGTCCTACCGGCAGCCGGCCGGCGCGCCGTATCCGGCCCAGCCGCCGGTGTATCAGCAACCGTCCGGTTCCGGCAATGCGCTGCTGCATGGCGCGATCGGTTTCATGCTGGGACGGGCGATCAGTCAGAGTCACCAACCGGTCTCGTATCCGACCGGCAGCCAGGCGCAACAGCAACAGCCAGCTGTGCCAGGCAGCGGCAGCAGCAATGGCAGCGATCAAGCCAACGGCAACGGAATTGACAGCGGCGCCCGCAGCGGCAGCGATCTCGGCAACCGCAACAGCAGTTATGCCGCCAGCGGTATGCCCGGCCTGGATGCGCACGCGCAGGCGCCACGGCCATCTTTCGGCGCCAGCGTGCTGCGCTGGTTCATCTGGCTGTCGGTGCTGAGCCTGTTCGCCTGGGCCATCGTCTACAGCGTGCGCAAGCTGCGCCGTCTGCGCGGCACCCCGACTTATTCATTTGAAAGGAACTGAGATGGGCTGGTCCGATGCTTACAACTATCTGCGCAACGGCGCGGCCAAACTCGCCGGCAACGAGGCGCCGCGCACCGATACCGGCCTGCCGCTGGGGGCGCGTATCGGCAGCGTGGTCGGCATCCAGCAGTCGCCGCTGCTGCGGGCGGTGGGCGATGGCTCGCTGATCACGCTGCCGGCGGCCGACGACACGCGCATCGTCGCCGTGTCCCAGTTGCGGCTCCAGCAGTCGGGTGGCCTGTACCGCTATTACCTGGAAACCGGCGACCGCGACGACGAGCGGGAGAAATTCCTGCAGGTCTACCAAAACGCCGGCGGCGCGGTCAGCGAGATCCTGTACTGCAGCCAGCTGGCGCGCGTGATCCCGGAAACCATCGAGGACCAGGACGCTTACACGGGCCGCGCCAGCGCCGGCCTGGGCGACCGCAGCTACACGCTGTGGCGCGATCAGCTGAACGACATCGGCCTCGATCAAAGCGACCTGGACATGATTTTCGGCGACCGGGACAGCCTGCCCTACCGCCGCGACGCCGGCGACCCGCAGGCCGAGTTCGTGCCCCCGTACACCGGCACCGAAACCCGGCTGGACGACAGCGGCGGCCGCTCGGGCCTGCGCCAGGAAGTGTATTTCATGCCCTACGTGCGCCAGTTGCGCGGCGGCGGCTACGAATATCTGCTGATCACGACGGAGATCATCCATAGCGTGAACGGCGATACCAGCAAACGCGGGATCCACGTCGACTTTGTGATCGGCATCCCGGTGGAGCAGCAACGCATCGTTATCCAATGATGCGCAACTTTTGAATGAGGACAACTGACATGAGCAACTTGAATGGCTGGGGTTTGACCGCGCGCCTGATCACCAAGCATTTCGGCGCGCTGGGCAATCGCGTCTCCGAAGCGATCGCCAACTTTGATCCGGAAACCGCCACCGAGGCCGACCGCGACCGCCTGGCCGACAATCTGCGCAGCGCCGCCCAGAAACTGGCCGCCGCCCGCAGCGCCTTCCAGAAGGAGGCCGACGATGTGGTCAAGCTGCGCCAGTTGATCGCCACCGACGAGCAGGCCGCCGGCACCCTGGCCGAGCGTCTGGCTTCCGGCAAGATCTCCGAGTCGACCATCACCCTGTTCTGCGACGAGCTGGAAGCCAACAAGGCGCGCCTGCCGCAGGAGCAGCAGGAGGAAGCCGACGCCAGGCAGTACATGGACGAGCTGCAAACCATCGTCGATGCGCTGTCCAAACAGCTGGCCGAGTTCGACGCGCAGGCGAAAAAGGCGATGCAGGCGCTGTCCTCGGCCAAGGCGCAGCAGGATCTGCAACGTCTGCGCGCCGAGCGCCAGGAACAGCTGGCCGGCCTGCAAGGCATGCGCGGCCAGTCCAGCGCGCTGAGCGCCTTGACCCGCCGCGCCGACACCATCCGCAACCAGGCCGAAGGCATGCGCATCGTCACCGACATCGGCCAGCGTCCGCTGGACCAGGCGGCCGAGCTGGAGGCGATCCGCAAATCGGTCAGCCAGCCGGCGCTGGGCAACGAATCGGCGCTGGCGCGCTTGCAGCGCTTGTCCGGCCAGTCCAGCGAGCCGCTGGCGCTTGCAAAGTCCTGATCCAGCTACAATATAGGCCGGAGACGCCAGTCGGCGTCGCCGGTTTTTATTATCAGATTGGAAAAAATATGAAAGCGATCCCACCGTCCGAGTCCCTCATCGAGTACCCGAGCGACTTCCCGATCAAGGTCATGGGTCCGACTCATAACGAATTCGCCCCGACCATCGTGCTGGTGGTGCAGAAGCACGACCAGGATTTCCACGAAGGCAAAATGGAAGTGCGCCCCTCGGCCAAGGGCAATTACACCGGCCTGACCTGCGTGGTGCGCGCCACCAGCCGCGAGCAGCTGGACGCGCTGTACACCGAGCTGTCGGCGCATCCGATGGTCAAGATCGTGATGTAATCAGCCCTGCTGGCGCTGGAAGGCATCAATCTCTTCCAGCAGCCAGCGGCGGAACGCCTGCACCTGCGGCCGCTCGGCCGCGCCGGGCGGCGTGACGAAGTAATACTCGTCCGGGCTGGGCGTGCTGATATCAAACAGCCGCAGCAACTGCCCGGAAGCAATCTCCTGCATCGCCACCACGTGCCGCACCAGCGCCACGCCGTTGCCGTCGGCGGCGGAACGGATCAGCATCGATAAATCCTCGAACAGCAGCCCGCCGGACGGTTCCGACAAATCCACCCTGGCCGCCTGCAGCCATGGCATCCATGGCTCGACCGAGCGCAGCAGCGTGTGCTGTGCCAGATCGGTCGGCGCGGCCGGCAGCGCCCCACCGCGATAGTGGGGACTTACCACCGGGTAGTACATATCCCCCATCAGTTTCAGCGCCAGCATGCCCGGATAGTGGCCGCGGCCAAACCGGATACCGACGTCGATGCCCTCGCGCGCCAGATCCTGCATGTGTCCACTGGACTGCAACACCACTTCGATATCCGGATGCAGCTCGATAAATCGGCCCAGACGCGGCGCCAGCCAGCGCGCCGCAAATGACGGAATCGAGGTGATGGTCAGCCGCTGATTGATGGCCGCCGCGCGCATGGCGTTGGTGGCCACCGCGATATCGGCAAAAGTTTTGCCTAAAAACTGGGCAAATTTCAGGCCGTCGTTAGTTATTTTCACCTGCCGGCCGTGACGCACGAACAGCGGCCTTCCCAATTCCTCTTCCAGCGCCCGCACCTGGTGGCTGATCGCCCCATGCGTCAGGTGCAGTTCTTCCGCCGCGCGCGAGAAATTCTCGTGGCGGGCCGCCGCCTCGAAGGCGCGCAGGGCGGAAAAATTGGGCAGGCGGATGGCCAAGTTGTGGATAACTATGTGAATAGAACTAACAAGAATTGCGAAAATATACCGTTATACAGGCACTTAGACAAGGTTTACCATGTGAATAAATCTACCCAAGGAGCCGCCATGTCGCTTGAACTGTACGTCGATAGCCTGTCCACCAGCCCTTATGCCCTGTCCGCCTTCGTGGCGCTGACCGAAAAGGGCTTGCCATTCACGGTCAGGACCGTGGACCTGGGCAGTGGCGAGCAGAAATTGCCGGCCTATGCCGGCCGCGCACTGACCGGCCGCGTGCCGGCACTGGTCGAGGGCGACTTTGTGCTGACCGAATCCAGCGCCATCACGGAATATCTGGACGAGAGTTTCCCGGCGCCGGAATACATCGCGCTGTACCCAAGCGACCGCCGCCAGCGTGCCCAGGCGCGCCAGATCCAGGGCTGGGTGCGCAGCGACCTGCTGCCCGTGCGGGTGGAACGCGACACGGAAACGGTGTTTTACAACAAGCCGTGTGCGCCGCTGAGCGACAGCGCACAGCAGGCCGCCGCCAAGCTGGTGCACGTCGCCGGTCACTTCGTGCAGGGCGCGCAGCACCTGTTCGGCGCCTGGTCGATTGCCGATACCGATCTGGCCATCATGCTGAGCCGGCTGGTGCGCAATGGCGACGAGATGCCGCAAAAACTGCGCGACTACGTTGATTTCCAGTGGCAGCGGCCATCGGTGCAAGCCTGGCTGAATCGCCATCAACCTGGCTGAAAGCGGCTGCCGGAGCGGGTTCCAGCCCGGTGATTTATAATGGCGGGCATGACGTCCCCAACCTCCCCTGAGATCAGGCATCTCGGACTCGCCGATTACGACAGCACGTTTGCCGCCATGCGCGCCTTCACCGACGCGCGCACGGCCGATACGCGCGACGAGCTGTGGATCGTCGAGCATCCGCCGGTCTACACGCTGGGCCTGGGCGCCGACCGTGGCCACCTGCTGGCCGGCGCGTCCACGATCCCTGTGGTGCAGACCGACCGCGGCGGCGAAGTCACCTACCACGGCCCCGGCCAGGTGGTGATCTACCTGCTGATGGACCTGCGCCGCAACAAGCCGGGCGGCAAGCTGTACGCGCGCCAGTTTGTGAACAAGATCGAGCAGGCGGTGATCAACGTGCTGGCGGCGTATAATCTCGACGGTGAGCGCGTCGCGGGCGCGCCGGGCATCTACATGGCCGGCGGCCCGAAAAAGGGCGCCAAGATCGCCGCGCTGGGCTTGAAGGTGCGCGGCAATGGCTGCACCTACCACGGGCTGTCGCTGAACGTAGCGATGGACCTGGCGCCGTTTTCCTGGATTAATCCCTGCGGCTATGCCGGCCTGGAAACCATCGACATGCGCAGCGTCGGCGCGCCGGCGCAGTTGTCGGATGTGCAGCGGCAGCTGGCCGAGGAATTGGTCAAGGTGCTGCACATTGACGCCGCCGAACCCGCAACAACCGAATAACCCACTATGCCCGCGAGGGCACGCAGAGCTATGACTTCCGAGACCACTATTGCTTACAACCCCAGCGAAAAGCAAAAAGGCGCCAGCAAGACTTCGCGCATTCCGATCAAGATCGTGCCGGTCGAGCAGGTCGAGCGTCTGAAGAAGCCGGAGTGGATCCGCGTCAAGGCCGGTTCGCCCAACACCCGCTTCTACGAGATCAAGGACATCCTGCGCGAGAACAAGCTGGTGACCGTGTGCGAGGAAGCCAGCTGCCCGAACATCGGCGAATGCTTCGGCAAGGGCACCGCCACCTTCATGATCATGGGCGACAAGTGCACCCGCCGCTGCCCGTTCTGCGACGTCGGCCACGGCCGCCCGGACCCGCTGGACAAGGACGAGCCAACGAACCTGGCCAACACCATCGCCAAGCTGCGTCTGAGCTACGTGGTGATCACCTCGGTGGACCGCGACGACCTGCGTGACGGCGGCGCCCAGCACTTCGTCGAGTGCATCAGCAATACCCGCGCGCTGTCGCCGCGCACCCAGATCGAAGTGCTGGTGCCGGACTTCCGCGGCCGCCTGGAAAAGGCGCTGGCCATCTTCGCCGACGGCCTGCCGGACGTGATGAACCACAATCTGGAAACCGTGCCGCGCCTGTACAAGGAAGCGCGTCCGGGTTCCGATTACCTGCACTCGCTGAAGCTGCTGAAGGACTTCAAGGCGCTGTATCCGGGCGTGAAGACCAAGTCGGGCATCATGGTCGGCCTGGGCGAGACCGACGAGGAAATCCTGCAGGTGATGCGCGACATGCGCGAGCACGACATCGACATGCTGACCATCGGCCAATACCTGGCGCCGTCGAACAGCCACCTGCCCGTTCGCCGCTACGTGCATCCGGACACCTTCAAGTTCTTTGAAGAAGAAGCGTACAAGATGGGCTTCGCCCACGCCGCCGTGGGCGCCATGGTGCGCTCCTCGTACCACGCGGACGAGCAGGCGCACAACGTGCTGGCCGCAGGCTGATGAACAAGGGCTCCGCAAGGAGCCCTTTTCATTTGATCTGCATCAGAAGGCGCGGCTTGCCCGCATAGCGGCAGAAGCTATACTGACTCGATGGAGGTCATATGCCGATCGTCGACATCAGCGTAGCTCAAACCCAGCTCACCAGCCTGCTCGAAGCCGCTCGCCGCGGCGAGGAAGTGATTCTTACCGAAGCCGGCCAACCGGTCGCTGAACTTTTAGCCATGCCCACGCCCAAGCCGTTCAAGTTCGGTACGATGAAAGGCAGAATTTGGATCGCCGAGGATTTTGATGCTCCGTTGCCTGCCGATCTGCTAGCAGCCTTTGAAGGCAAATAGTGCGGCTCCTGTTAGACACTCATGTATTGCTGTGGAGCTTGCAGGACGACCTTAAATTGTCAGCGCTCGCCCGGGAGAAGATTTTGGCTGCGCGGCCGACATACGTCAGCAGTGCGTCCATTTGGGAAATCGCAATCAAAGTCAGTGTTGGTAAGCTCGATGTGGATTTAGACGACCTGTTAGGGCAGATTGCGCAAATTGGCTTGCGTGAGTTGAGGGTCTCGCACAAGCACGCCGCCAAGGTGAAAGAGCTACCGTTGATCCATCGCGATCCATTTGATCGCCTGCTGATCGGTCAGGCAGTCAGCGAATCGTTGACCTTGCTTACTACTGATCGAGTTCTAGCGAATTACTCCACACTGGTGGAACTGATCTGAATGACTTGGGCGGTGCGTTGAAGATTTGGTATGATGCCTGGTCTTGTTGTCACTTCAACCATGATTATAGGAAGCTATCATGTCGCTCCGCATTAATGACATCGCGCCGGATTTCAGCGCGCAAACCACCCATGGCCAGATTCAGTTCCACGACTGGATCGGCGATCAATGGGCCATCCTGTTTTCGCACCCGAAAGATTTCACGCCGGTCTGCACCACCGAACTGGGCTACATGGCCAGGATCGAGCCGGAATTCACCAAGCGGAATACCAAGCTGATCGGCCTGTCGGTCGACCCGGTCGACAACCACGAGAAGTGGGCCGCCGACATCGAGGAAACCCAGGGCGCCGCCGTCAAGTATCCGATGATCGGCGATACCGACCTGAACGTGGCCAAGCTGTACAACATGCTGCCAGCCGACGAAGCCGGCGGCTCCGACGGCCGCACCGCCGCCACCAACGCCACCGTGCGCTCGGTGTTCGTGATCGGCCCGGACAAGCGTATCAAGCTGATGCTGACCTATCCGATGACCACCGGCCGCAATTTCGATGAAATCCTGCGCGTGCTGGATTCGATGCAGCTGACCGCCAAGCACAAGGTCGCCACGCCGGTGAACTGGAAAAACGGCGACGACGTGATCATCACCACCGCCGTCTCCAATGAAGAGGCCGAAACCAAGTTCCCCGGCTTCCGCACCATCAAGCCTTACCTGCGCGTGACCAAGCAACCGGCGTAATGAGCGTACGCATCGAGGCATCGTGGAAGCAGCAGCTGCAGCAGGAGTTTGAGCAGCCGTACTGGGAAGCGCTGACCTCGTTCGTGCGCGCCGAATATGCGGCCGGGCAATGCTGTCCGGCCGGCAAGAACATCTTCCGCGCCTTCGACCTGACGCCGTTCGATCAGGTCAAGGTGGTGATACTCGGCCAGGACCCCTATCACACGCCGGGCGCCGCCATGGGCTTCTGCTTCTCGGTCCCGGACGGTAACCGTCCGCAGCCCAGCCTGCAGAACATCTTCCAGGAACTACACAACGATCTCGGCCTCGCGCGGCGCCAGACCGATCTCACCGATTGGGCGCGGCAGGGCGTGTTCCTCTTGAACAGCGTGCTGACCGTGCGCGCGCGCGAGGCTGGCTCGCACGCCAACCAGGGCTGGGAGACGTTCACCGACAGCGCCATCCGCCAGCTGTCGCAGCAGCGCGAGCACATCGTCTTCATCCTGTGGGGCAGCTATGCGATCGCCAAGCGCGCGCTGATCGACAGCCGCAAGCACCTGGTGATCACTGCGCCGCATCCTTCGCCATTCTCTGCGCACAAAGGCTTCTTCGGCAGCAAACCATTTTCGCGCGCGAACGACTACCTGAGCGCCAACGGCCAGACGCCGATCCAGTGGGCCTAGAGGTCGAACGCGCGTTCGACCAGCCACACCGCCGCCACCAGCGCGATCAGCGCCGAGCCGCCATGCATTACGCCGCGATAGAAGCGCGTGTCGCGCAGCGTGAACGCCAGCGGCAGGAACAGCGCGACGATGCATAGCTGACCGAGCTCCACGCCCAGGTTAAAGCCGAACAGGCTGGCCAGCAGCGCGCCTTGCGGCAGGCCGAGATCGATCAATACGCTGGCAAAGCCGAAGCCATGAATCAGGCCGAACGCGAATGCCGCCAGCGGACGGCGCCCGCGGAACAGCGGGTACAGGTTGTTCACCGCCGCCAGGATCACCGAGGCGGCAATCGCCGATTCCACCAGCCGCGAAGGCAGCGACACCAGCGACAGGCTGGCCAGCGTCAGGGTCAGCGAATGCGCCAGCGTGAATGCCGTCACCACCTTCAGCACATCGATGAAGGCGCCGCGCAGGTTGTTCAGCGGCGCCGCCAGCAGCACGGCCGGCAGCAGCAGCGACAGCAGGAACAGGATGTGATCGTAGCCGGTCCAGATGTGCCAGACGCCGTCAATGACGTAAGCGCGAAACTGATGCCAGCGGTCGGGCGCGGCCAGCGACAACGTTTGCCGTGCGTGTGCGGGATCGAAGATGGCGGTGATGGTCTGGCCATCGTGCGCGAGGTGCAGCAGACCCTTGTGTTGCGGGTCGAGGTCGGCAAACAGCTGGTAGTGAATGTCCAGCGTGGCGACGTCGCCCGGACAGGCGGCGTCGAAGCGCAGGACGTTGTAGGCACCATCGGTATGGTTGTCGATCAGCTGCTGCACGGGCGTGAGTTTGCAGGGGCCTGCCTGGGTGGCGATCTGCAGCCGTTGCAACGCATACGCGGCGATGGCCGCATGGCGATTGCGGATCTCGTCCCAGGTCAGCTTGCCGTCGCCATCCTGATCGAGGCCGATGGCGAAATCGAGGTCGCGCAGGGCAATGTCCCACTGGCCGCTGACACGCGCCTGCGTTACGCTGAGCGAGAGATAGCTGTCGCTCGGTTTGTGCGCTTGTGCCGGCGACACGGCGCCGCACAGCAGTGCCAGAAATATCAGCATGCGTATCATCGCCGCCCCTTGTTCAGTTGCTGTATCAGCCTGGCCGCCGCCACGTCCTCGGTGTGATGTTGCGCGAGCCAGGCAACCACCGGCTGCGCGGCGCGCGCGTCGCCTGCCCGCAGGGCGGCGTCGAGGTAGATGCGGGCGTCGGCGGCTTCTTTTTGCACTTCCCAGTTTTGCCGCGCCAGCACCAGCGCCCTGCCCGCGTCGCGACGCAGCAGCAGTTCGAAGCGCGCCTGCTCGCGCTGATGCACACTGTCGCCGCGCTGCATGGCGGCTTCGAAGCGGGCCGTCAGTTCGGCGATATCGGCATCGAGCTGGCGGCGCTGATTACCCTGCTGCTGCAAGGCCAGCGCGCGCCGCAGCAGCAAGGCGTCGATACGGGTCTGGTCGGCCAGCAGCATCAGCACTTCGCCCGGCCGCCGCTGTTCAAGCAGGAAGTCGGCATAAGCGCCCAGCAGATAACTGTCGCGTGGGGCGAGCGTCAACGCGCGCCGGTAACGCTGCTCGGCCAGCGTCGATTCGCCCAGGCGCTGCGCGATCTCCGCCAGCGTGGTCGAGGCCCAGACGCGCAGTTCTTCCGGCGCGTTGGGACTGCGTTCCAGGGTCAGGTCCAGCAGCTGTTCGCTGGCTGCGGCGCGGCCGGTCGCCGCGCCGACGCCGGCGATGCAGGACACCGTCACCAGCTCGATCGACAGGCTGGAGACATGGGCGCAGCTGGTGGTGGCGCCGGCATAGTCGCCCTGCACGGTCTGGATGGTGGCCAGCGTCAGCCAGGCCTGCGGGTTTTTCGGATCGTCGGCCAGCACGGCCTTCAGATCGGCGATGGCGGGCGTGAACTGATGGGTGCTTTGCAGCAGCGTCGCGCGCAGCAGGCGCACTTGCGGCGGCGGCGCGCGCAGTGCCCACCATGGCGCCAGCGCCGCCTGTGCATAGCCGAGATAGCGCGGATCGGTTTCGCTGCGCGCCAGCTTGATGTAGCGGCGTGCAATGTCGCTGGCCAGCGTCAGGTCGCCGGGCTGCGCCTGCAACTGCGCGCGCAGGCGGCGCAGTTCCTGTTGCAGCGGATCGCCGCGGCGCGGCAGGGTTTCGATCACCTGCTGGCCGCTGGCGGGAATGTAGGGCTGCGCCTGTGCTGCCTGTGCCGCCGTCACGACGACGGCGGCACACCAGGCCAGCTTGCGGATCAGATTTGTCATGACGCTCCTCGCATGGCAAAAGGTGGCTGCGGCCGGCGCAGCCACCCTGGCGCCTACTTCAACGCCACCGGTTCCGTATCGTCCGGCGTGGTGGCGGCGATGCTCTCGGTCGCCACCGGTTCGGTGGTGGTCTCGGCACCGTCGCCGATGATCGCCAGCACCGCCGTGTAGAACTTGTCGACCGTGCTGACAGGTGGCGGCGGCGGTGGTGGCGTAGACGTCACCGGATCCTCATAGTGACTGTCGCCGCCGCAGGCGCTGAGGGCCAGCAGCAGCAGCATCGGCATTGCGCTCAGGCTGAGTTTTTTCATGGCGCCCTCCGCATCGCTTGTGCCGTCGATGCCGTTTGCGGCGAACCTGGCAGCGGGTTTTTCAGATACGGGAAGGCGGCCGTGAAGTAGCTGTCGTCGAGGTAGGCGCCGTCGGTGAAGTGCAGGCCGCCGGCCGGTGCGTCGGCCGGTGCGCAGCCCAGGTTCAAGGTGCACAGATTGCCCATCACCACGCGCAGCGCGATGTCGACCACGTCGTCGCCGGGGCGGCGGCCATTGGGGAAGCCGGCATTGTCGCCGCCGATCACGCCGAGGCGGTTCTGTTTGCCCATCGCCACCGCCGGCGTCGAGGTGTTCAGGCGCAGCATTTCGGAAGCGGTGACGGTGGCCGGCTGGTTCAGACCTTTCACGCCGGTCAGGAAGGCCGCCACCAGGTCATTGCGCGGGAAGTTGGTCGGCGCCTTGGCGCCGGCGCTGCCGTACAGGATTTCGATCAGCGCCGGCAGGGTCGGATTGGTGACGTAGGTGGCGAATTGCGCGTCGCCGGAAGGCTTGCTGGCATTGAAGGTATCCTTGTCCTTCAGGCCGATCACCACCTCGTTCACCAGCGGCATGCCGAGGCGCGAGACCTGGGTCCAGGCGCCGCCCTCCTTCGATGGCGTGCTGCTGTTCGGGGTCGGGTTCAGCAGACGGCCCTGGCGCACGCTGGCGGTGGTCCAGCCGCCGATCACCGGATCGCTGCTGCCGGACGCGGTCAGGCAGGATGCCGCCACTTCCAGTTCGATGGCGGTGACGTTCTTGTCGGCCAGATCGTCGTGCGCAGCCTTTTCCGCGTTGGCGGCAAACTCGGTGGCCGGCGCCTTGATGTTCACCAGGTCGAAGGTTTCGCCCAGATTCACCACGAACGGATCCTTGCGCTGGCCGACGAACACGCGGCCCGGCGTGCTGCAGCCGGGGATGTTGATGTTGTAGACGTGGGCCGCGGCATACGCTGCGTAGTTCGGTATCGACTTGTTGCCGATATTGTCGAGCGGCTTGTCGAAGGTGCTGCTGCCATCGGCGGCGTTGGTGACGGCGGCCTTGGTGCCGGTGCGGCGGTCGCCGCGCACCACGTTGATGGTGTAGGTCTCGCGCACATTGGCGCCAGCGGCGTTCGGTGCGGCGATGGCGCCGCCGTTGATCACCAGCGGGATCGAGACCTGCTTGCCGCCGACGGTCAGCTTGGTGTCCTTGTTGGTGTTATTGAAGCGGAACTGGAAGGTCAGGTCTTCCTTGGCGTCGCCATTGTTATCGATGTGGATTTCATACAGCGCGTTGGGGTCCATCTCGAAGTAGTTCGGGCCGCCGTAGGCATCCTGCAGCGGCACATAGTCGGCGATCAGCGTGACGAAATTGGCACGGCCGGTTTCGTAGCTGCGGAACATATAGAAGTCGGTGCCATCGACCTTGGGGCTTTGCGTGACGAACGGTGCCTCGCGGTGGCTGGATGCCAGCACGGATGGTGCGTATGCGCCAACCAGTGCGCTCAGCACGGCTAGCTTGACGATAGTTTGCATGTCTTCATCTCCCATTAGTTGACCAACGTGGTACTGCAGGCTGATATACGCGGCGTGATGTGCGCCAGATTCAGATTCGCTAAGATTTATTTCTAGAAATTGTGGGTGAGGGTCAGCCGCAGCGTGCGCGGCTCGACCGGGTGGAAGTGCACGTCGTCGACACCCTGTGCCGGTTCGCCCGCGAGGCGCGAGGTGTAGAAGTAATCGATATCGCTGGCGCGGCGGTTGAACAGGTTGAAGCCGTCCAGGGTCAATCTGGTGCGCTGACCGATGCGGTAGCCGATGCGGCCGTAAGCCAGCATGGTGGAGGCCGAGCGCACGCTGTTATCTTCGATCAGCGGGCGCGGGCCGAAGTAGCGCAGCTCGAAGCCGCCGAACCAGTTGCCGATGTCCTTGACGGTGACGCCGAACGAAGCCACCTTGTCGAGCGCCTCCGGCACGTAGTCGCCGACCGGGTCGTGCTGGCGATAGCGCGCCCGCGAGGCCGACAGGTCGAGGTCGAACAGCAGCCACGGCGCGGCGATGTAGTGGTTGCTCCATTCTATCCCGCGCCGGCGACTGGCGCGGCTGGCTTCGGTCTGGCCGCTGTCGCCGGCGTACACCAGTTCGGAATCGATATCGAGCGTCCACAGCGACAAGGAGCTTTGCAGGCCGGGCAGCCATTCGCTGCGCACACCCAGCTCGGCGCCGCGTGTGCCTACCAGCGGCGGCGCCGGCTCGGGGCCGGTCACGCCGCGCGCGTCGTTGCTGTGAAAGCCGGTGCCGTAGTTGAGGAAGTATTCGGTCCTGGCCCAGGGCCCGAGTATCAGCGACAGCTTGGGCGAGAACTTGTACGCGTCGGCCCGCTCGCCGTTGACCTGGAAGCGGTAGGCGTCATGGCGCAGGCCGGCGATGCTGCGCAGCCAGGGCGTCCAGTAGCTGGTGTTTTCGGCGTACAGCCCGATGCTGGCTTGGTTGACGCGGTCCTCGCGCACGGTGGCCAGCCGCTGGCGCGCCGCGGTGGCGTACAGGCCGATCGGCGCGATGTGGTCGTAGCGCGTCTGCACGCCGATCTTGTTGCGCATGTCGATGCCGCCAAGCTGATTCAGCCAGGTCTGGCTGGTGCTGGCGCCACCCATGGTGCGGCGCTCGCTTTGCTGGAACTGGTCGCCGCGCAGCGGATCATTGAGCCGGTAAGTGAAGTTGCTGTACAAGTCCAGGCTGGAATGCACGAGGTAGGCCGAGGCTTCGGTGATGCGTTCGCCGCTGCGGCGATGCCAGTTCCAGGCCAGGCTGGCGCGCGCGGTGTCGCCGCCGTCGCTGGGATCGAGGCTGCCGTAGCGGTCGATCAGTCCCTCCTGCACGGCGCGCAACGGCACCTGGTCGGTGGCGTGCCAGCGGTTGCGGTAGCCCATGGCGGTGACGCTGTAGCCGTCCTGGGCGTCGCCGTGGCTGTAGCGCAGCGTGCCGCTGTACTTGCGCACCTGTTCCGGCGTCTGCCACGGGCCGTTGTTGCGGGCGATTTCCAGTCCGTACAGCAGCGTGCCGCCGGCGGCCATAAACGAATCGGCCAGCACGCCGCGCTGGTAGCCGTAGCTGCCCAGCGTCAGGCTGGCGATCCCTTGCGGCAGCTGGTCGGCCAGGCGGATGTGGGCCGCGCCGGCCGAGGAGAAATCGCCCTCGTCGGCGAAATAAACGCCCTTCTTGTAATCGATGCGCTGCACCAGTTCCGGTATCAGGAAATTGAGGTCGGAGTAGCCCTGGCCGTGCGCGTTGCTGCGCATGTTCACCGGCATACCGTCGACCCAGGTGGCGAAGTCAGTGCCGTGGTCCAGGTTGAAGCCGCGCAGGAAGTACTGATTGGCCTTGCCGTCGCCGCTATGCTGGGTGACGATCATGCCGGGCACGAATTCCAGCAGCTCGCCAGTGCGCAGCGCCGGCCGGTTGGCGATCAGGCTGGCCGTCACCGTGCCCTGGCTGGCGGCGTCGGACGTGCCGACCGCATTGTCGTAATGGCCCAACACCACCACCGTGGCGGCGACCGAGCTGTCGCCATCGACCGCCGCCCAGGCCGCGCCCTGTATCGCCAGCAGCGCCGCCATGCCGTACCTGATTGCCATCGCCCTCTCCCGGTTGTTGTCATGCTTGTACGGGACGGAAGGCGCGCCGGATTCACCGAATTGTGTTCGTGGCTGCACAGGAGTGTGATATTTTGCACATGCCTATTTATTCACAAGGAATGCCGTGTCCGACGCCCACACGCTCGATCCCCAGCAATTGCGCACCTGGCTGCAAGGCGCCGCCAACCGCGATGCCGCGGCCTTTCGCGCGCTGTATAACGCCACATCGTCGAAACTGTTCGGCTTCGCGCTGCGTATATTGAACAAGCGCGAGCTGGCCGAAGAAGTGCTGCAGGACAGTTATGTCGCGATCTGGAACAACGCCGGCACGTATCAGAGCCACCTGGCGGCACCGATGACGTGGATGACCACCATCGTGCGCAACAAGGCTTTCGATCTCCTGCGCCGCAGCGATGTGCATGCCGAAATAGATGGCGAACAGTTTGACAACGAGGTGCTCAATGCCCTGCACGACCCCGCAGCCACGCCCATCGAGGCACTGCAAATGAGCGGCGACGCCAAGGCGCTGGCGTATTGCATGTCGGTGCTCGAGCGCATGCACCGGCAGGTGATCGGCCTGGCATATTTCCATGAACTGTCGCACAGCGAAGTGGCGGCGCAGATGGAACTGCCGATCGGCACCGTCAAGACCTGGATACGGCGCGGCCTGGAGCGCCTGAAAGCCTGCCTGGCGAAAGGCGGCCGCACATGAATATCCGCGACAATGGCCCGCTGCGCGAAAAGCTGGCCGCCGAATACGTGCTGGGCACGCTGAAGGGCGGCGCACGCCGCCGCTTCGAAGGCCATCTGCACAACGATGCGGCGCTGCGCCGCACCGTCACCGAATGGCAGGACCGGCTGGCGCCGATGGCGGAATTCGCGCCGGCGCAGCAGCCGCGCAAGCAGGTCTGGAGCGGCATCGAACGTCGCCTGGGACTGCGTCCCGCCGCACCGGCCTGGCAGTTCTGGCGCAACGAGTCGCTCAACTTCTGGCGCTCGCTCAGTCTGGCCTCGGCGGCGCTGGCGGCCTTGCTGGTGATCGTCATCGGCACCCGCGTGCTGGAGACGCCGCAGCTCGACTACGTCGCCACGCTGACCGACGACAAGGCGCATACCGCGCTGGTGCTGACCGGCGATACCGGCCGCAGGACGTTGACGGTGCGCCTGGTCGGCAATGCGCCGGTGGCCAGCGACAAGACGCTGCAGCTGTGGGCCGTGCCCAAGCAGGGCAATCCGCGCTCGCTGGGCGTCCTGGGCGATCACGGCGAGATCAGGCTGGCGCTGACCAACAGCGCGATCGCCGACGATGTGGCCCTGCTGGCCGTGTCGCTGGAACCGAAAGGCGGCTCGCCCGACCCCAACGGCCCTACCGGTCCTATCCTCTACAAGGGCAACTGGGTGCGTGTGATGTAGTTTGAAAGTTGCTATCATCGCGGGTATCGGGCAATGCCCTCATCCGCGAGTCAGCGCTTATGGACGCCAGCAAATTCACCGTCGACTATTTCAACCAGTTCGGCAAGGGCACGCTGCCCGATCATCTCGGCATCAACATCACCTCCGTCAAGGAGGGGGAGATCGTTGCCGAGTTCGACGTCGGCGGCCAGCACCTGGCGCCGAATGGTTTCCTGCACGCGGGCGCGGTGGTCACGCTGGCCGATACCGCCTGCGGCTATGCCTGTTTCTCGCACCTGCCGGACGGCGCGCAGAATTTCACCACGGTCGAATTGAAATCGAATCACCTCGGCACGGCGCGCGAGGGGACGGTGGTGGCGACGGCGACGGCCGTGCATCTGGGCCGCACCACGCAGGTGTGGGATGCCACGGTCGTCAACAAGGGCACTGGCAAAACAATAGCGTTGTTCCGATGCACGCAAATGATCCTGTACCCGAAGTAATCTGCTACATTGCAGCAAAGCCGAGCCCCCGCTGAATTCTCTTTATCGTTTCCCTTTAGGACGCATATGAAAAAATTCATCAAGCTGGTTGGCTGTGGCCTGCTGCTGGCCGCTTCGCTGGCGATGGCCCAAACTCCCTATACCGACGACGCGGTTTACCGCGGCCTGGGCGGCAAGGAAGGGATCAGGAAGATCGTCGATTCGTTTCTGACGCTGGTACTGGCCGATCCGCGCATCAAGGACAATTTCGCCGATTTTGACATCCCGCAGATCAATCAGCGCCTGCAGGAACAGTTCTGCGAATATGCCGGCGGTCCCTGCAAATACACCGGCAAGTATCACGACAAGGCGATGGAAGGCGTGGGTCCGGTGCGCGACATGAAGAGCGTGCACCAGGATCTGCAGATCACCAACGCCATGTTCAACGCGCTGACCGAAGACTTGCAGATCGCCATGGAACAGCACCAGGTGCCGAGCGGCGTCGCGCTCAAGCTGGTCGCCAAGCTGGCGCCGATGCAGCGCGATATCGTGACCAAATAAGCGTGAGACTCGACATGAAAAAAATCATTCCAGTCCTGCTGGCGGCTCTGGCATGCGGCGCCGCGTCCGCACAAATGAAACCCGACATGGGCAAGCTGCTGGCTACCGGCGGCGTCTCGCAGGTCGAAGGCGCCGGCGGCGGCGGACTGACGCCGTGGGCGCTGATCACCGGCTACGGCACCCGCGACAGCTGGGGCGCCAATGCGCATTACACCTATGTCGATACGCAGGACTATCGCTTGAACAGCTACGGCGTGGCGGTCGGCATCGCCGATCGTCTGGAACTGTCGTTCGCCAAGCAGGAATTCAAGGGCAGCCTGGCGCCGCTCGACCAGCTCAACATCAGGCAGGACAT
The DNA here is from genome assembly GCF_004614165.1 of Duganella callida. Taxonomy (GTDB): domain Bacteria; phylum Pseudomonadota; class Gammaproteobacteria; order Burkholderiales; family Burkholderiaceae_D; genus Rugamonas; species Rugamonas callida. The sequence continues at coordinate 16,954 of NZ_SPVG01000241.1, forward strand.
CGTCGGCCTCAAGCTGAAGGTGGCCGGCGACGCGGTATATGAGCAGGACAGCTGGATGCCGCAGGTCGCCATCGGCATCATGTACAAGAAGAACAAGGGCATAGGCGGCCTCGGTGCGCTGGGCGTCACCAACGTCAAGCAGCTCGGCGCCAGGGACGACAGCGGCTACGATTACTACGTCTCCGCCACCAAGCTCCTGCTGGAGCAAAGCCTGCTGCTGAACGGCACGCTGCGCGCCACCAAGGCTAACCAGATGGGCCTGCTCGGCTTCGGCGGCGACCGCAACGATGATGTGCGCCTGGAGCCGGAGATCTCGGCCGCGTACCTGATCAACCGCCGGCTGGCGCTGGGCGTCGAATACCGCCACAAGCCCCACAACCTCGGCGTCGATAACGAGAAGGCGTACTATGACGCCTTCCTGGCCTGGTTCCCGACCCGGAACGTCTCGGTGACGCTGGCGTACGCCAATCTGGGCGACATCACCATCTTCAATCCCAAGAAGCAGAAGGGCTTGTACCTGTCGCTGCAGACCGGCTTCTAGTAGGTTTTGTAGGGCAGGAATTTGCCGCTCAGGACCACCTGCACGCGGTCACCCTTGGGATCGGCTTCGCGCTGGATATCCATCGAGAAGTCGATCGCGCTCATGATGCCGTCGCCGAATTCCTCGTGGATCAGTTCCTTGATGGTGGTGCCGTAGACGCTGACGATTTCGTACCAGCGGTAGATCAGCGGATCGGTCGGCACGGCGGTTGGCAGCGAGCCTTTGTAGGGCACGATCTGCAGCCAGGCGGCTTCTTCGTCGGTGAGGGAGAACAGTTGCTGCGCCTTGTCGGCCTGGGCGCGGGTGAAGGTCATCTGGCCGAGCAGGGCGGCGGTGGTCCATTCCTTGCTCTGGCCGAATTCGGTGGCGATGTCGGCCCAGCGCATCTGCTTGGCGACTTTGGCGGACAGGATTTTTTGCGTGACTTGCTGGCGGTCCATGGCGGCTTCCCTGGTTGGTTGGAAAGCCAAAAGCCATGCAAGCCGCGTGCCAGTGTCAGCCCTGCAGCGATTGCGCCAGCAACTTATGCAAGGCGGCGAAATCCGGCTCGCCCAGGTAGCGCTTGAGAATCTTGCCGTCCTTGCCGATCACGAAGGTGGTCGGCGTCATGTTGACGTTGCCGTAGGCCTTGGCGGCCGAACCGTCGGTATCCAGCGCCACCTTGAACGGCAGCTTGCGGGTTTCGGCGTAGTTCATCACGTAGTTGGGCGGATCGTAGTTCATCGCCACGGCCACGAACTCCAGGCCCTGGTCCTTGAACTTGTTGTAGGTGTCGACCATCTTCGGCATTTCGCCCACGCAGGTGGTGCACGAGGTTGCCCAGAAATTGACCATCACGACTTTCCCGCGCAGGCTTTCCGGGGTGATTTTCTCGCCCTTGATGCTGACAAAGGCCAACTGCGGCGCCACCTCACGTTGGTTGAGCGTGGCGTAGGCGCCGAAACCGATGGCGGCAATCGCCACCGCGGCGATCACCGGTTTAATCCATGCGCGGGAGGAGGTAGTCATGATGAGCTGCTCTGCGAATTATTGGCGGGTTTGGGCTGGTAGGTCTTCCACTCTTCCTCGGAGATGTATTCGAACACCTTGACCACCTTCATCACGCCGCTGACGCCGCGCGCGATGTCGGCGCCGATCTGGCCCTCACGCTGGGTCACGCGGCCCTGCAGGTAGACCACGCCGCGTTCGGTGACCACCTGGTAGGAATTGGCGGAAATGTCCTTGGCATCGACCAGGCTGGCCTTGACCTTGGTGGTGATGATGGCGTCGCTGGAGCGCGAGGTATAGCTCGACGGGCCGGCGATCTCCAGTTCGTTGATCACTTCGACCACACCCTCGATGCTGCGCACTTCGCGTTCGACGGCGGCCTTCATGGCGTCGTCGCGCACTTCGCCGGTCAGCAGGGCGCGGCGGTTGAAGCTGTTGATGTTCACGTGGCCGGCGTCGCCGGTCGCGTTGTTGGCCTTGATCTGGCCCTTGACCTCGATCGCGCGGTCTTCCGTCTGCGCGCCCAGGGTGCGGCGGTCGGTCGCCGCCAGCGTTCCGGAAATCGCACCCCCCGCGACCACCGCCACGCAGCCCGACAGCGACGCCAGCAGGGCGCCGCACAGCAGGCTCATCGCCAGTGGACGTTGTACTTTTTTCCAGATGACGCCGGGATTACTCATTCACATCTCCTCCGAACAGGGCGACGTCGATGCCGTCGCAAATGCAGTGTATGGTGACCAGGTGGACTTCCTGGATGCGGGCGGTGCGGTCATGCGGGACGCAGATGTGGATGTCGGCGTCGGTCAGCATCTTGCCGATGGCGCCGCCGCCCTTGCCGGTCAGCGCCACCACGCGCATCTCGCGCTCCAGCGCCGCCTCGATGGCCGCCATCACGTTGCCGGAGTTGCCCGAGGTGGAGAACGCCAGCAGGATGTCGCCGGCCTGGCCGAACGCCTGCACCTGCTTGGAAAAGATCTCGCGGTAGCTGTAATCGTTGGCCACCGCGGTCAGGATCGAGGTGTCGGTGGTCAGCGCGATGGCCGGCAGCGGGAAACGCTCGCGCTCGAAACGGCCCACCAGCTCGGCCGCGAAGTGCTGGGCGTCGGCGGCCGAGCCGCCATTGCCGCACACCAGGATCTTGTTGCCGTTGGACAGCGCCGAGAACATCATCTCGATCGCCTGGGCGATATGCGGCGCGAGGACGGTGGCGGACTGGATTTTGAGTTCGGCACTTTCGTGGAAGTGCGAAAGGATGCGTTGATTAGTCATAGTGTGCTGATTATAGTGCAGTCGTTGGACGGACCGGACAAGCGCTGAAAAAAATGCTTACATCTCCAGCGCGTTTTGTATCCATGACAACTTGTGCTCATCGATGGCAACCACATCGAAGCGGCACGGCGGCGGGATTTTATGGCGCAGCAGGTAATATTGCGCGGCCCGCAACAGGCGCTGCTGCTTGGCCGGGGTGACGCTGTAGACCGCGCCGCCGAAGCGCGCCGAGGCGCGCCGGCGCACCTCGACGAACACCAGCAGCGGGCCGTCCAGCATGATGAGGTCGATTTCGCCCGATTTGCACAGGAAATTGCGCTCCACCAGCGTCAGGCCGTGGGCTTCGAGGTGGGCCAGCGCCCGGTCCTCGCCCAGCCGGCCCAGCCGCTGCTGTGGAGTGCGCGGCATGGCTTCCTCATGGGATCGCCACCGGCTGCGGTGCGCCGTTCTTGTAGATGGCCGACTGCTCGACACGCTCGAAGCTGGCCGGGCCGTCGCCGAATTTGACGTTCAGCTTGCCTGTGACGCCGTCCAGCTGGAAGCGGCCCACCGGGTGGCGGCTGATCTCGCGCGCCACGCGGAAAGCATCGATACCCAGCGCGTACAGGCGCGCCATGTCGGCGCCGCCGACGCCGCCGGCCTGCTCGGGATGCGGGTAAACCATCACCGCCGGATGGTCGCGCTGCACCTGCCAGGGCAGATCCAGCAGGCGCACGTTTTCCAGGTCCTGGGTGGGGAAGTTGGCGTTGCGGCCCGGATTCAGCGCCGAGGTGCCGTAGATCGGCAGGCTGCTGAACTGCTCGGTCGGCACCGGCGCCGGCGGCGGCAGCGCGTCGGCGGTGCTGATGATGGGGTTGTCCGGCGCGGTGGTCAGCGCGCTGGCCAGAGCCAGCCGCAGCTGGCGGGTCTGGTCGGCGCCCATGGCCGAGAACAGCAGCGCCGGCAGGTCGTCGCGCAGGCGCGCGCGCAGCTGCACCAGTTCCGGGTCGCTCAGATAGCCGTCCGGCGCGCTCAGTTCGACAATGCGGACCTGGCGGCCCAGCTTGCCTTCCCACTGGTTGGCGAAGGCGGCGGCCACGCGGCGCTGCCAGGCCGAGCTGGTAGTAAGCACCAACGCCGCGCCGCCCGGCTGCTCGCTGTTGGCCCATTGCGCCACCTGGCGCGCTTCTTCCTCGATCGACAGGCCGATCGCCAGCATGTTGGGCGGCAGCGGCGCGGCGCCGGGCATGCCGTGGCCTTCGGGAGAATTCAGCGCGATGGTCGGCTTGCTCAGCAGCGGGCTGGCCGCTACCGCCGCCACGGCCGGGCGCGACAGCGGGCCGACGATGATGTCGTCGGTGTCCAGCGTGCGGGCGTAGGCGGACAGGATATCCTGCGGCACGTCGCCGGTTTCCACCACGCGCACGCTGATGGTGTCGCGGTCGCGTTCCCAGGCGGCCATGAAGCCGGCGCGCACGGCGTCGGCGGCGGTGCCCAGCGTGTCCGAGCGCAGCGGCAACAGCAGGGCGATGCGGGTATTGGCGCCGGACGGCGGCGCCGCGTCGTTGACGAAGCGGGCGCCGGACTCGGCCTGGCGCAGTTCCGGCTGGCCG
>NZ_SPVG01000049.1 GCF_004614165.1 Duganella callida
GGCCAGCTGCTGGGCCGGCGCGGGCGCCGCCGCTGCCTGAGCGGCGGGGGGCGGCGGCAGGCCGGCGACCTTGTCCGGCACATTGGCGTTCGAACTCGGCAGCCAGCCCAGAATCGCGGCGCTGCCGACCGCGCAGAACAGCACCACCGCGACGGCGGCGATCACCATGATCGGGTGGGTAGAGGGCTTGTTGTTGTGGTTGTCCATGACGTGTCCTATGAAACTGAGTAAAGCTATATTTTCCTAAAGGACATGTTTTGCTTCCGTGCGTCACCGTACATACAGTCTAATTAATTGCCCTTACGCTGTTTCCATGCATACTCATTTCTCACCCAACGCCGACGACGACCGCGTGCCACCCCGGATGGCGAACAATCGCCTGCTGGCCAGCCTGCCGGACGACGATCAAAGTCAGCTCGCCGAGCACAGCGAAATGGTGCGGGTGGAGAATGGCCAGGTGCTGTACGAGCCGGGCCAGGAAATCAAGTACGTCTACTTTCCCATCGATTGCCTGATTTCGCTGCTGGCGGTGGCCGAGGGCCGCATGACGCTGGAAGTCGGCGCGATCGGTCGCGAGGGCATGCTGGGCGCGCCGGTGGTGCTGGGCCATGACCAGGGCCAGGTGCGCGCGGTGGTGCAGCGCTCCGGGCGCGTCTACCGGATCCCGGCCGACGAATTCGCGGTCGAGGCGGGGCGCATGGAATCGCTGCAGCGGCTGTTGCACCGCTACACCGACACGCTGCTGGCGCAGGCGATCCAGATTGCCGTGTGCAGCCGTTTCCACGTGCTGGAAGCGCGGCTGGCGCGTTCGCTGCTGGTCACGCGCGACCGGCTGCAATCGGAAAAATTCCATCTGACCCACGAATTCCTTGCCCACGCGCTGGGCGTGCGCCGCGTGGGCGTCACCAAGGCCGCCAGTGCGCTGCAGCAGCAAAAGCTGATCAGCTACAGCCGCGGCAACATCGAAATCCTCGACTCGGCCGGCCTGGAAGCTGTCTCCTGCCGCTGCTACGAGCTGGTCAAAGACAAATAATCCGGGGTCAGTTCTGCCAATCGCACACGGACTCTACTGTGGGCGTCGCCTACAGTAGAGTCCGTGTGCGATTGGCAGAACTGACCCCGGATGTAAAAAACGGACCCGCAGGTCCGTTTTGGGGGTGGTGGATGCCGGCGATCAGCGCGGTGGCTTTTGCACCTGGTTGCCGATCACGCCGCCCACCGCCGCGCCGCCGACCGTGCCGACCGCGCTGCCGCCGGTCAGCACCGAGCCGGCCACGGCGCCAACGCCAGCGCCTACCGCGGTGTTTTTGTCCTGCGCCGACATGTTGGCACAGGCGCTCAGACCCAGGGTGGCCGCCAGTACGGCGGCAGTTGCTGCAATACGTTTGATGTTTTTCATGATCATTCTCCTCTGGCAGGCAAGGCGCGGTATTGCGCCTTCACCGATGACTCCAGAGTAAGACAGGCGGGCGTGTGCTTCCGTTCGCCATCCAACATTGTTGCAAATCAGGGCGCGGCCTTGCCGCGCACACGCGCTATCAGCGCCGGGCAGCCGGCCGTGTCGTCGGCGCCGCCGCTGACCAGCGGCACGATGGCCGCCACCGGCGCCACCACGGCCAGCGCCAGCGCGCCCCCCGCGCGCAGCGCCACCGCGCGCTTGTCGATGCTGAGGTCGGGCGCCTTGAAGCTGCCGCGCACGTAGATCGGCGCCCGCAATGAGATCACGCGCACGCTCTTGGCGTCCGGCCGCAGCGTCAGGTCGAGTTTTTCATTGCCCAGGTTGATGGTGCCGGCCACGTCGATCCGGGCCTCGGAGGTGTCGACCACGAACAGCCGCGTTTGCATGACGCCGTTGCTGACGCCGAAATCGGTGACCATGCAGTTCAGCCTGACCTGCTTGTCGCCGGCCAGCCGCGTCAGCACCACGCTGCCGAGGTTCAGGCCCATTTCCTCCAGCAGCAGCTTGCTGACGCTGCCCTGGTTGATCACGCCCTTCATGTCGCCGTTCGATGCGCCCAGCAGGCTGGCCACCGAATTGCCGCTGGCGCGCAGCGCCACCTCGGCGTTGATTTCGCCCACCGTCGCCTGCATGCCTTGCATCGGCACCAGCTGGCGCAGCTGCAGCTTGCTGGCGTTGGCCTTGAGCTCGGCGCGGATGGCGTTGGGGTCGACGCGGCCGCTGCCGTCGAGCAGGACGTTGGAGGTGAAGCGGCCGCCGGCGATGTCGAAGTTCATCGGCTTCAGCGCCAGCACGCCATCCTTCAGGTGGATCTGCGTTTCCAGGTTGTGGATCGGCAGGTCCTTGTCGCGCGTGATCTGCGCGGCCTTGAAGTTGACGTCGGCATCGATGGCGGTCCAGCGCTCGGTGCGGAAGGTTTCGACCGGCAGCACCTTGTTGCCGGGCTGGACCGCTTCCTCGCCGCGCGCCTGCTTGCTGGCGTTGGAGTCGGCGCCGATCAGCGGTCCCAGGTCCGACACCTGCAGCAGCTGCGATCGCACCTGGCCGCTCAGCCGCGAGCGCGGCTTGCCGGTCTTGAATTCGAGGTGGCCACCGATGTCGCTGGCGCCGACCCTGCCGGTGAAGCGGTCATATACCCACAGGCTGGTTTCCTTGCCCAGGCTGCCGGTCAGATGGCCTTCGGTGACGAACGGCGGCGTTTCCGGCAGCAGCACGCCGGTCAGTCCGTACAGCCGCGCCATGCTGGGGCCGGACAGCTTCAGGCGCATGTCGAGCGTGGTCAGCGACGCCGGCCGCGTCAGCGTGCCGCTGAAGGCGATGGTGGTGCCGCCGACGTTCAGCGTGGCCGCCAGCGGGTAGGGCGTGGTGTGCTCTTGCAGCGACAGCACGGCGCCGGCCCTGCCGCTGCCGTCCACCTGCCGGTCATTCCACTTGCCGCGCAGTTGCCAGGCCACGCCATAGACGGCGTCGCGGACGGTGTCGACGCTGGCGCTGGCGTCGACATGCGTCATGGCGTCGATATAGCGCACCGTGCCTTTGGAAAACACGACGCGCTGCACATCCAGTTTCCAGACGGCCGGCCGGTCGTCGCGGTGAAAGGTCCAGTTGTTGCGGCCGTCGGCATCGCGCTGCAGCAGCAGGGCGGGCGTGTCGAAGCGCAGCACCGGTATCTCGATGCGTCGGCGCAGCAGCGCCAGCGGTTCGAGCGCGAACGCGAACTGCCGCACCGCCGCCATTTCGGCCGGCGCGCGCATGCCGCGCGGATTGCCGAGGTGGACGTCCTGCGCCAGCAGGTGCGGTAGCGGCAGGTAGTCGCGCCAGGTGCGGTCGCCGTCGCCGCTGCCCTGGCGCCGCCAGGTCAGCGACAAGGCGCCGCGGATTTCGAACGGGCGGTCGATGGCGTTGCTGATTTTCTCGTTCAGCCACGGGCGCAGCCGGTTCCAGTCGTAGGCGGCCAGCGCCACCGCGGCGATCACGGGCACGGCCAGCACGGCGGCGCCGGCGGCAAGGGCGATGCGGGTGCGGCGGCGGCGGCGGGGCAGGGGAGGAAGCGCGGGCATGGCGGATCGTGGTTGGCTGGTTGCCTCATTGTACACAAGCCGGTTTATGTGCGTAACCGTACCGAAGCAAACGCGCTGCCGGCTTATAAAGTCAACCATCCCATTCATTTTGAGGAGAACAATAATGATGACCTTGAAGACTCAAATGTTGTGCGGCATCGCCGTGCTGGCGGGCCTGGCTGGCTGCGCCAGCGAAAAAACCCCGGCCACCGCCGACGTCGCGGTATCGCGTGAAGCGGTGGCGGCCGCCACCAGCGCCGGCGCCGCCGACCTGGCGCCGGCCGAAATGCAATCGGCACGCGACAAGCTGATGCGCGCCAACCAGGCGCTGGCGGCCAAGGATTATCGTACCGCCCAGGACCTGGCAACCCAGGCCCAGGCCGATGCGCAGCTGGCGCAGAGCAAGGCCAACTCGGCCAAGGCAACCACCGCCGCCGACGAGCTGCAACAAAACATCCGTCTGCTGCGCGAAGAACTGCAGCGTGCCAACACCACTACCCAACAATAATCGCCCGGAGAACCCGATCATGAAAAAACTGACCCTGCTCCCTGCCGCGTTTGCCGTGACCATGCTGTTCGCCGCCTGCAGCTCGACCCCGACCACCACCACCCAGCTCGACCAGGCGCGCGCCGATTTCTCTGCGGCGCAAAGCAACCCGGCGGTGGCCGCCAACGCGCCGCTGGAATTCAAGGCCGCGTCCGACGCGCTGGATAAAGCCAACGCCGCCGCCGCCCAGCGCGAAAGCCTGAACGATATCGACAAGCTGGCCTACATCGCCAAGCAGAAGATCGCCACCGCGCAGGAAGCCGCCAAGGCCAAGCAGGCCGAGGCCGACGTCGCCAATGCCGCCCGCCAGCGCGACGAAATCCGCCTGCAGGCGCGCACCGCCGAAGCCAACAACGCCAAGGCCGCCGCCGACCGCGCCAAGGCCGACGCCGACATGGCGCGCGCGCAAGCCGATGCCGCCGCCAACTCGGCGCGCGACGAGCAGGCCAAGAACGCCGCCCTGCAACAGCAACTGGCCGACCTGCAGGCCAAGCAGACCGACCGTGGCATCGTGATCACGCTGAGCGACGTGCTGTTCAACGTCGACCGCGCCGAACTGAGCGCCGAAGGCATGCGCACCGCGCAAAAAGTCGCCGACGTGCTGATGCAGGAACCGCAAAGCGTGGTGATGGTCGAAGGCTTCACCGACAGCACCGGCACCGAATCGCACAACCTCGACCTGTCGCAGCGCCGCGCCGAATCGGTGCGCAACGCCCTGATCGGCCTGGGGGTGCCGAGCAACAAGATCAACACCCGCGGCTATGGCGAGGCCTATCCGGTCGCCAGCAACAGCGATGCCGGCAGCCGCCAGCTGAACCGCCGCGTCGAAATCGTGCTGTCGCAGAACGGCGCACCGATCGCCAACCGACACTGATGCTAGACCCCGTACTCTCACTTAGGAAGGAATATCATGGCTGAATCCAATCCCACCCCACCGGCAGGCATCGACAAGGAAGCCATCCGCGCGGCCGCCCGCAACCTGCAGGACGGCCCGGTCACGGCCGGCTACCAGGGCGACCGTCAGGCCGTCATCAAGATGCTGAACGACGCGCTGGCGACCGAGCTGGTGTGCATCAACCGCTACAAGCGCCACTACTACACGGTGCAGGGACGCGAGAACGCCGGCATCAAGGCCGAGTTCCTGGAGCACGCCAACCAGGAACAGGAACACGCCGACTGGCTGGCCGAGCGCATCGTCCAGCTGAACGGCGAGCCCGACTTCAACCCGGCGACGTTGCTCGAGCGCAGCCATGCCGAGTATGATGCCTCCAGCGACGTGCAGTCGATGGTGCGCGCCAACCTGATCGCGGAGCGCGTGGCGATCGAGTCGTATCGCCAGATGATCCAACAAATCGGCGATACCGACCCGACGACGCGTCTTCTTTTGATCAAAATCATGGCGGTCGAGGAAGAACACGCGGACGATATGCGTGACATGCTTGACGAACACGGTTAAGCGTACACGACAAGACAACGCGCCGCGTTTTGCTGTACAGTTTGTTTTCACATCTACAACCATAACAGGAGTTTCATTATGCTGGAACAAAATATCAGTACCGTTAACAACGACGTGAAAACGCTGGTGAAAGACGCCCAGGCACTGTTCACCGCCGCCACCGCGCTGACCGGCGAAAAGGCGGAGGAACTGCGCGGCCGCGGCATGCGCGCGCTGGACACCGCGCTGGCCAAGGCCCACGAAGCCCAGGTCAGCGCCGTGGCGGCCACCAAGGAAGCCGCCAAGCAGGCCGATGTCTACGTCAAGGAAAATCCGTGGCGTTCGATCGCCGTGGCGGCCGGCGTCGGCCTGCTGATCGGCGTCATCATCGGCCGCAAGTAAGCCATCGTGTCGGCGCAAGAGCAAGACAATCGTCCGCCGGGGCTGATCGCATCGCTGGGTCTGGTGACCCGCAATGCGATCGGCCTGTTGCTGTCCCGGCTGGAACTGGCGGCGCTGGAACTGGCCGAGGCGCGCAATCACCTGCTGCAACTGGTGCTGGCGTTTGCGCTGGCGGTGGTGGCGGGCTGCTTCGCCCTGGCCTATATTTCGGTCACCATCGTCTACCTGGCCTGGGAATCGATGGGCTGGGTGATCCTGCCGGTCATGACCGGCGTGTTCGTGCTGATCGCCATCGGCCTGATCCTGTATGCGCGCGGCCTGATCCGTAGCGGCAAGCTGTCGCTGCCGGCCACCATGGCGGAACTGAAATCCGACCGCGACATGCTGCTGTAAGGAGAACCATGAGCAAGCACGATGACGCGGCCGCGCTGGCGGCCGAAAAACACAAGCTGATACGTGAAGGCGAGCTGTATCGCGTCAAGGTGGCGCACGCCAAGGCACTGGTGACCCAGGCGCTGCATCCGGAGGCGCTGGTGCATGGCGCCATCGACCATGCGGTCGGCCTGGCCCAGGCGCGCCTGGGCGGGTTGTTCCATGGCGGCGGCGGCGGCGGCGTCGGCGGGCTGCTGGGCGGCCTGACGGGGGCGCTGAACTTCCGCTCGCTGAAGTCGGTCATGCCGTACGCGCTGACGATGGGCTCGTGGATCGCGCGCAAGCGGCTGATCAAGCCGGCCTTGGGCGTGGTGGCCGTGGCCGGGGTGGCGGTGGCCTGGCTGATGCGGCGCAAGCCGCACACCACCAACACGGTGGAATGAAACCAGGGCCGCGATTGCGGCCCTGGTTGTTTGTACCGATACCACGGCGGATCTCAGCGGCTCTTGTTTTCCGCCAGGATTTGCGGCACCTTGGACATGTCGTCCTTGTAGGTCTGCTGCGCCTCCTTCATGCAGCTGTCGCGATCGGAAGCAGGGCCTTTCATGCAGGCCTGGCGCGCTTCGGCCAGCGCGGCGCCGATTTCCTTGCGCAGGGTGCGGGTCTGGGCGGCCGGGGTCTGGTCGGCCTGGTTCCAGCGCGATGGCTCGCCTTTGGCGATTTCCTGTTTCTGCAGCTGGGCGTTTTGCGGTGGCGTGGTGTCTTGCTGCTGCTCCTGGGCTTGCGCGGCCAGCACCGCGCAAGCCATCGCCACGCCGGTGACGATGCTTTTTACCATGATGTCCTCCTGGGGTTAAAGCCTGCCGGTCAACAGCATGATCAGCAGGATGATGACGATCAGGCCGGTGATGCCGCTGGGAGCATAGCCCCAGTCGCGGCTGTGCGGCCAGGTCGGCAGTGCGCCGATCAAGGCCAGGACCAGAATAATCAGAATGATGGTGCCCATGGCTTTCTCCTTTTAGTTAATGATGATGGCTGGCCCTGGCCGCCGCTCAATAGCGATACAGGCGGCCGTCGATCAGGCGTACGCGGTTGCCCACGCGCAGATCGTAAATACTGTCCTGGTTAACCATGCGGGTCTCGCCGTTATCCATGCGGACGCTGATCTGGTATTCCTCCTTGCCGGCATTGCGGTTGTTCTCGACGTTGTTGCCGACCACCGCGCCGCCGACGGCGCCGGCCACGGTGGCGGCCGTGCGGCCGCCGCCCGAACCGACCTGGTTACCCAGCAGGCCGCCGATCAGGCCGCCGGTGACGGCGCCGACGCCGGAGCTGCCGCGCGCCTGCATGACCTGGATGGCTTCGATGGTGCCGTAGGTCGACGAATCGTTGCTGATGTAGCCGATCTGCTGCGATTGCGGGGTGTTGCTGGCGCAGCCGCTCAGCAGTGCGACCCCGGCCAACACGGCGGCGGCGAACTTGGTCTTGGTGTTGTTCATATTGTCCTCCTGGGAAAGTGTGAGTCCAGCATAGACATCTGCCGCGCGGCCATCTGTGCGCTTACGCACCCTGTCCACCGCTGCGGTATTTTTGTACGGTAGCGTACAGATGATGGCAGGGAAGAAGCGTAAAACGTCATACATCGGTAGCAGAGACGTTCCCGTCCCGCTGGCTGACAAACTCAATGTTTTTAATTACTCCAAGGAGAATCGCCATGAAAATCGCACATAAAATCGCTACTGCTCTGTTCACCGTGTCGCTGCTGGGCGCCTTCACCGGCTGCGCATCGACCTCGACCAAGGAAGGCACTGGCGAATATGTCGACGATTCCGTCATCACCACCAAAGTGAAGGCCAGCATCTTCAACGAGCCGACCCTGAAAACGACGGAAATCAACGTCGAAACCTTCAAGGGCACCGTGCAGCTGAGCGGCTTCGTGGCCCAGCCTGAAGACATCGCCAAGGCCGCCGAAGTGGCCCGCGGCGTCAAGGGTGTGACCGCTGTGAAAAACGACCTGCACGTCAAGTAATCGCCCCGGCCGGCGCCCCCATGACGGGGCGCCGGCAGCTCTGTGAGCCATCATGAACCAGCCTGCCGAACTTCCTCGCAACCACACGTCGGCAGAAGCTGACGTCCCCCGTATTCCCATCCATGTCAACGCGCGCGGCCTGGCGCTGGGCGTGATCGCCACCGTGGCGTTTTTGTACGCGCTGCAATGGGCGCGCGACTTCCTGGTGCCGCTGTTGCTGGGCATCCTGATCACCTTCATGCTCGATCCGCTGGTGTGCTGGCTGGAACGCCTGCGCATCCCGCGTCTGATCGGCGCCACCCTGGTCACCGGCGCCATCCTCGGCGGCTCGGTGCTGGTGATCGACAAGGTGCAGGGCGAATTCCAGTCCATCGTCGACGAGCTGCCGACCGCCGGCCACAAGCTGTCGCGGCTGCTGTCCGAGCGGCTGCACAGCGGCGGCCCGAACGCGCTGCAACGGCTGCAGGACGTCGCCAACGAACTGCAGCAGGCCACCGCCGGCGCCCAGGAGCGGCGCGTGGCGCGCCGCGCCAATCCGCCGCAGACGCCGGACGGCATCCCGATCATGAACTGGATCTGGGCCGGCTCGATGGGGGTGATGGGCTTCCTCGGCCAGGCCACGATGGTGATCTTCCTGGTGTTTTTCCTGCTGCTGTCGGGCGACACCTTCAAGCGCAAGCTGGTCAAGCTGACCGGACCGTCGCTGACCAAGAAGAAGGTCACCGTGCACATCCTGGAAGACATCAACAGCTCGATCCAGAAATACATGCTGATGCTGCTGGTGACCAATAGCGCCCTGGCGCTGCTGATGTGGGTGGCCTTGCGCTGGATCGGGCTGGAAAACGCCGGCGCCTGGGCCATCGTCGCCGGCCTGCTGCACCTGATGCCGTACTTCGGCCCGCTGCTGATCATGCTGGCGACCGGCATCGTCGCCTTCCTGCAGTTCGAATCCTTGCAGATGAGTCTGCTGGTAATGGGCGCTTCGCTGGCGATCGCCACCCTGATCGGCACCGTGGTGGCGACCTGGATGACCGGCCGCTTCGCGCGCATGAACGCGGCGGCGGTGTTCGTCAGCCTGCTGTTCTGGGGCTGGTTGTGGGGCGTGTGGGGCTTGCTGCTCGGCGTACCGGTGATCGTGATCGTCAAGGTGGTCGCCGAGCGCGTGGAGGGGATGGAAGTGGTGGCCGAGCTACTGGGCGAGTGAGGTCTTGCGCAGGCTACCCAGCTGCAGCGCGTATTGCCGCGCAAACTCGGCGCCGAGGAAGAAGATCTGCGCCGAGTAATACACCCACAGCAGCAGGGCGATCATCGAGCCGGCCGCACCGTAACTGCTGGCCACGCCGCTGTTGCCGATGTAGGCGCCGATGCCGTATTTGCCCAGCGTGAACAGCGCCGCCGTGCCCAGCGAGCCGATGGTGACGTCGTGCCACGACAGTTTCACGCGCGGCAGCATCTTGAAGATCACGCCGAACAGCGCGGCAATCACCAGGAAGGCAATGGCGGCGTTGATCACGGTCAGCACCACGCCGGCGTCCGACCAGTAACTGCCCCAGAATTTTTCCAGCAGCGTCAGCGCCGCGCTGACCACCAGCGACACCATCAGCAGGAACGCCAGCACCAGCACCATGCCGAACGACAGCAAACGGGTGCGCACCGTATCCCACAGCGTGCCCTTGGTCAGCGGCGGCACCTGCCAGATCGCGTCGAGACTGGCCTTCAGCTCGGCAAACACGGTGGTGGCGCCGAACAGCAGCAGGCCGGAGGCGATGAGGGTGGCCAGCCGGCCTTCCTCCTTGTTGCGGGCGCCGGCCAGCACCGCCTGGATGGCGTCGGCGCCCTGGGCGCCGACCAGGCCGTGCAGCTGGGCGAACAGCTCGCCCTGCGCCGCCTGTGGCCCGTAAAACCAGCCGGCGATGGCCAGCACCAGCACCAGCACCGGCGCCAGCGAGAACAGGGTGTAGAACGCCAGCGCCGCGCCCATGCTGCCGCCGCGATGCTCGAACCATTCAGACACAGTGCATTTCAATACGGAGAAGATGTTTTTCTTGGTCATAAAAGAAAAAGCCCCGCAACCGGAGTTGCGGGGCGATAGTTGGCGGATTACTGCACGCGTTTTTCGATGGTGATCTGTTCCACCTCGACGCGGCGGTTAGGCTCCAGGCACTTGATCAGGTCGGCGCGTTTCTTGTCGTGGCATTCCACCACCGGGTTCGATTCGCCCTTGCCGACGGCGGTCAGGCGGTTGGCCGCTACGCCTTTGCCGACCAGGTAGTCCTTGACCGCGTTGGCGCGGCGCTCGGACAGTTTCTGGTTGTACTTGTCGCTGCCCAGACGGTCGGCGTAGCCGCTGATGGTGACGTCGCCGATGTTGGTGTTGGTGTTCAGCACGTTGGCGATGTCGTCCAGCTTGGGCTGCGACGGATTCAGCTTGGCGCTGTCGAAGGCGAACAGCTCGGTCGCCGACATGGTCACCTTTTCAAAGCGCGCTGGCGGTGGTGGTGGCGGTGGTGCTGGCGGCGCTGGTGGTGGTGGCGGCGGTTCGGCGGCCATCGGCGCTGGCGGCGGGGCGGCCGGAGCAGGGCGCGGCGGCGCGTCGAAGGCGATGTTCAGACCGACGGTCAGGTAGTAGTTGTTGCTCTTCGAGTTAGGGAAGGTGTCGCCGCGGATGAAGCCGTGGACATCGCGCAGGTCGGCCTGGAAGGCCACGCGGTCGTTGATGTCGGCCTGGAAGCCGAAGCCGGCGCTCACGTAGGGCGAGGTCTTCTTGCGTTCGATGTTGTTGAACAGATTGGCCTTGTCGCGTTCGGCGCCGACACCGACCAGGATGAATGGCCGGAACGATTTGCGGGAGAACAGGTACAGCGCGTCGGCGCCCAGGGTTTCCTGCTGGTAGCGCTGGCCGTTCTCACGGGAGCGGCCGTAGGTGTAGCCCATTTGCACATCCCAGTCCTTGTTCAGCGCCTTGCCGAATTTCAGACCGGCGCCATAGCCGCGTTTATCGACCGCACCGAAGTCCGAGTCGGGCTTGAAGCCATTCACGCTCGGCTGGATGTACCAGGATGGATTGATGACCGGATCTTCTTGGGCCATCGCGGAGAAGGACGCACACAGGGCGGCTGCGGCGAGGGCGATTTTTTTGAATTTATTCACAGGTTAGCTCCCGACTCTTGTTTAAAAATGTTTCATTGCCAGCAATGTTGTCGACACGGCTGTTGGACCGAAGATTAGGTAAGTTAGTGCTTCCCTTCCGTACGCTAGCGCACCAAAGCTTGTGCTGTATCAAATTAGTCACATTTCCTGAAACTTATCGAAAACACCTTTGTCCCATCTAAATACACAGATTGCGTCACAAATGTTCGTTGCCGCACAGACTATATTGCCGCAGGCGGGCATCCTTGCTGAAAAGCCATACCCAATCGGGCCTGTTTAAAGGAGTGATCACATGCACGCAGTCAGCAAACAACAATCCCTGGTTCAGAACGAGATGAAGGCCTCGCCGGAAATGCAAGCCACCACGGCCAAGCTGACATTGATGGACCGCTCGACGCCAGCGCCGCTGGACCGCAAGCCAGCCCTGTCGATGGCGCCGATCGAGCGTGTTCGTTCGACCTCGGCCACGCTGCGTCGCATCGAAAACATGCAAAAACTGATCGGCGAGCTGTCGATGCACGAGATGCTGGCCGACGAAATCGCCTGGTTCCTGAAATTTTCGCCGTCCGGCGCGCGCAAATACATCCGCGACCTGCGCGAAGCCGGCGTGATCGAACTGGCGCGCTATGTCGAAGGCACCGCCACCTACCTGGGCAAGGCGGTCTACCAGCTGACCCCCGACCCGGAACGCATCGCCACCTTCCTGGCCGCGATCGCCCAGCCGAAGCGCGAAGGCGCGCCGGCCCGCAAGGAACGTCCAAGCGTACGCGAGCAGGCGATGGCCGGCAGCGGCCGCCACTTCCATATTCTGGCCGACGACACCCATTACGCCATCCGCGTCAACCGCGGCCCGGTGATGCGCGATCCGCTGGTCGCCGCCCTGTTCGGCAGTGCGCCGTCGCAGCAAAAAGCCGAATAAACCCTCACGCCCAGGCGTATCATGAACAGCCGGCGCAGTGCAGACTGCGCCGGCTGTTTGCATATTGAAATGTAAACAAGCAACCCCAACTAGCCGACACGACATCATTCAGGGGTATGCGGCAATGGAAGCTTTGATCTGGATTGGCCTGACCGCGCTGGCGATCGCGCTGCCGTTTGCCTACCCGCGCTGGCGTCTGCGGCGCATCCTGGCGCGGCCGTTGCCGCCCGAGGCCGAGCAGGTATTGCTGCGTAACATCCCGGTCTACCGCAATATGAGTGTCGATCTGCAACAGCAGTTGCGTCGCATGGTGGTGCGCTTCCTGCACGAAAAGAAATTCATCGGCTGCGAAGGGCTGGAGGTCACCGACGAGATGGCGCTGACCATCGCCGGCCAGGCCTGCCTGCTGCTGCTCAACCGCCCCAGCAAGGTGTATCCGGCGCTGCACACCATCCTGGTGTATCCGGGCGCGTTCGTGGCGCAGCGCCACCAGACCGGACCGGGCGGGGTGGTGACGCCGGGCCACCAGACCATGCTGGGCGAATCCTGGGACGACGGCCGCGTGGTGCTGTCCTGGGACGACGTGCGCCGCGGCGCCGGCGACTGGACCGATGGCCACAACATCGTGCTGCATGAATTCGCCCACCAGCTGGACAGCGAATCGGGCCGCGCCAACGGCGCGCCGTATCTGGGCAATCCGGCCAGCTACCGCGAGTGGTCGGCGGTGCTGTCGCGCGATTTCCAGGATCTGCGCCTGCGCGCCATGTACCGCCAGGAAACGGTGCTCGACCATTACGGCGCCACCAATCCGGCCGAATTCTTCGCGGTCGCCACCGAAACATTTTTTGAGAAACCGTACCAGATGGCCGAGCATCACGGCGAGCTGTACGCGGAATTCCTCAAATATTACCGCGTCGATCCGCGCGAATGGATGGCGCCGCCGCCACCGCCACCACCGGCCGTGCCGCCGTCCTACGCCTTCGCCGGCGGCTGGTAGGGTTCACAGGATGATGGAGCCGTCGTCGCTGCGCTTGACGTGCAGCAGGCCCGGTTCCTCCGCCTCCAGCCGCCGCGCCTCGAGTTCCTGCGGGCTGGGCGCCTTGCCGGCTTCGGCCAGCAGGCGCTGACGTTCTTCCAGCCCCTGCAGGATGTTCTGTTCCAGTTCGGCCTGCTGCCAGGGCTTGGGGATGAAGCGGAACACGTGGGCGTCGTTGATGGCCGCCATGGCGGTCTTGAAATCGGTCGAGGCGCTGAGCATGATGCGCACCGTGGTCGGTGCGACCTCCTTGAGCGCCTGCAGGAATTCGCCGCCGCTCATTTCCGGCATCATGAAATCGGACACCACCAGGTCGAACTCGCAGACGCAGATGCGGTTCAGCGCGTCGAAGGGATTGGTGAAGGTTTCGATCTGCGCCCCGGCCAGCGGCTTGCTCTGGCGCAGCGCGCGCTGCAGCGCGCTCAGCATGTTCGGTTCATCGTCGACCAGCATGATGCGGCTCATGATTGCTCCTCAGCGTGACGGATCGGCAGCAGCACGCGGAAACAGCTGCCACGGCCCAGTTCGGTATCGACCTCGATGCGGCCGCCGTGCTTTTGCACGATGCCGTAGGCCAGCGACAGGCCCAGCCCGGTGCCCTTGCCCACCGCCTTGGTGGTGAAAAACGGGTCGAAGATGCGCGACAGGGCGTCCGGCGCGATGCCATGGCCAGTATCCTCCACTTCGAGCCGGACCGTATTTTTGTCGGCGCGTCGGGTGCGCACGGTGATGGTGCCGCGCTTCGGCCCCATGGCCTGGGCGGCGTTGACCACCAGGTTCAGCACCACCTGGTTCAGCTGCAGCGGCAGGCATTCGATGGCGGGGATGTCGCCGTAATCCCGGACCAGGTCGGCACGGTACTTGACCTCGTTGGCGACGATGTTCAGGGTGGAATCGATGCCGCCGTGCAGGTCGGCCAGCATCCATTCCTGGTTGGCGTCGGCGCGCGAGAAATCCTTGAGGTCGTCGACGATGTGGCGCACGCGCACGATGCCCTCACGCGACTCGCGCATCAGCGCCGGGATGTCTTCGCGCAGGAAGTCGAGGTCGATGCGCTCGCGCATGGCGCGCAGCCGCGCCGCCACCCCGGGCGCGGTGGCGGCTTCCGCTTCCTGGTAGGCGGCCAGCATCTCGAACAGCTGGTCGAGATAGTTCTGCAGCGTGCCGACATTGGAAAAGATGTAGCCGATCGGATTGTTGATCTCGTGCGCCACGCCGGCCGCCAGCTGGCCGATGGAGGCCATCTTTTCCGACTGCACCAGCTGCTGCTGGGCGGTCGACAGCAGTTCGTTCAGCTCGGTCAGCTTGCGGATGTCGTCTTCCAGCCGGTCGTTGGCCTCGGCCAGCTGGGCGGTGCGCTTTTCCACCACGTGTTCCAGGTTGTCGTTGGCCTTGCGCAGCGCGTTCTCCGCCACGCGGCGCTCGGTGACATCGCGCAGGGTTTCGATCGCGCCCACCACCTTGCCGTCGTTGTCACGCAGCGGCGCGGCGGTGAAGTGTAACCAGTGGCCGCCGGCGCCGATGTTGGGGAAGAAATCCTCGGACTCGTAGGCGCCCGGGATCAGGGTCGACTGGTGGCTGTGGCCCGGATAGTGGCCGGCGATGTTGCTTTCGCCGGCCACGATCAGGTCGGCCAGCAGCGGCCGCTGCTTGGTGTAGAACGGCTGCCAGTGGTTTTGCGTGCCGACCATTTCCGCGCGGCTCCAGCCCAGCAGCTGCTCGCAGGCCTTGTTCCAGTGCGTGATCACGTGGTGGCGGTTGATGGCAAAGGTGGCGACCGGGTGGCCGTCAAAGAACTCGGACAAGGCCACTTCCGCTTGCGATGGCAGTTTCATCCCGTCTCCTCACACCAGTATCTGGCACATGTCGTTGACCATGCGCGCGCACTGCTCGCTGGTCTGACGGCGCTGTTCGTCATCGAAACCGAGGCGCAGCCACGCCTGCTCGGCCTGCGCGGGACCGTGGTCGGGCGGACCGGCCAGCACGTGGGCCAGGCCCACGGCCAGCGCCAGGCCGCTGGCGCCGGCGTCGTGCTGGTGGCGGATGGCGTCCTGTATCGCCGGCGGGAATTTCCAGTAGGCCGACAGCGCGCTGCCGGCCTCGGTGTGGTCGACACCGAACACCGCCTGTTCCGCCTCGGCCACGCCACTGTCGGGATGCTGCCGGCGCCAGGCCTGCACGGCCGCGTATTGGTCGGGGAAGCGGGTGGCCAGCACCAGCGTGCCGAGGTTGTGCAGCAGCCCGGCGGTGAACGCGGTTTCCGGGCTTTGCCGCAGGTGGCGCGCCAGCGTGCGCGCCCAGACGGCGGTGGCGATCGCATGGCGCCAGAAGGCATCGAAGTCGAGGTTGCCGGCGCGCGGGATGGCCGCGATCACGCCGCAGGCCGTCACCAGGGTGCGTACGCTGTGCAGGCCCAGCACCGTCATCGCCTGCTGGATGCTGGTGACCTTGGATGGCATGCCGTAAAACGAGGAATTCGCCAGCCGCAGCGTCTTGGCGGTCAGCGCCTGGTCGAGCGCGATGCGGCCGGCCAGGTAATGCAGATCGACCTGGTCTTCCGCCGCCATGCTGGCCAGCAGCTCGGCCACCACCGCCGGCAGCGAGGGCAGGTCGTGGATGCGGCGCACCACCTCGTCGAGCGCGATCATGCGGCCTCCTCGCAGCGGCTCAGCGTGATCAGGCTGCCGCGCGAGGCCGATTGCAGGCCCATGGGGTAGGCGGTGACGGTGTAGCTGTCGTCGCCGATGGCCAGGCGCAGGCCCGGCGGCGGCAGCGCGGCGCCGTGCGGGAACAGCTGCGGCAGCGTCACGCTGGCCTCGCTGCCGAGCAGCATGCCGCTGCCGTACAGCAGGCGGCTGGCGGCGCCGTTGATGAAGGCGACCATGCCTTCGTCGTCGAGCCCGATCACCGGCAGCGGCAGCTGCTGCAGGATTTCGCGCGTGATGTTGAGGCTGATCTCGTCGCGGCGGATCTGGCGCTGCATCTGGTGCAGCAGCTGTTCCATGCGGCGGTTGGCGCTGGCCAGCTCGTGGTTGGCGGTGCGCACTTCCAGGTGCAGGCGGGCGTTGTCGTCGGCGATTTCCTTGAGGCGGAAGGCGTCGGCCAGGTGGGCGCGCAACTGCTCGTCGTTCCACGGCTTGGTCAGGAACTTGTAGATCGCGCCCTCGTTGACGGCGTCGGTCACCGATTGCAGCTCGGTGTAGCCGGACAGCATGATGCGGATGGTGTCGGGCTTGAGGTTGCGCGCCTGGCGCAGGAAGTCGGCGCCGTTCAGGCCCGGCATGCGCTGGTCGGAAATGATCACATCGACCGGCAGCTGCGCCAGCAATTCCAGCCCCTGCTCGCCGGAGTTGGCGGTGTGGATGTCGTAGCCGTCCGGCCGCAGCAGGCGCTTGAGCGCGGCGATGATGTTGACCTCGTCGTCGACCAGCAGCAGGCAGCGGCGCTTTTTCTGCGCGCGCAGCAGTTGCGGCGGCAATCGCCGGTCTTCGTGCAGCAGGGCGCCGACCGCCACCGCCGTCATCGGCGGCGCGTAGAAATCGCCCTGCACCAGGTCGCACATATTGCTGCGCAGGAAGGCGCACTGGGCCTCGGTGTGCACGCCGTCGGCCAGCACGCGCAGGCCCATTGCCAGCGCCATGGCGATCAGCGCCTGGCACATGGCGGCGGCGCTGCCTTCGTCGGCCGCGTGGCGCACGCAGCCCGCGTCCAGCTTGATGAAATCGAAGGGATAGCGCCGCAGGGTGCGCAGGCAGGCATCGCCGGTGCCGAAACGGTCCAGCGTCAGCGCCACGCCCAGTTGCTTGAAGCGGTCCAGCGCGGCGGCGGCGTAGTGGGTGAGATCGGCCTCACCCAGTTCCAGCGTCAGCGCGGCGGGGTTGATGTCGTACAGGTCGAGAATCTCGGCCAGTTGCTGACTGAAGCGCGCATCCTGCAGCTGGCGCGGGCCGATGTTGATGGCCACCTGCAAATCGTTGCCGCGCAACGCGCCGCCCTGCCAGAGCGCGCGGTCCTCGCAGGTGCGGCGCAGCAGCGCGAGGCAATCGCCGTCGCGCGCGGACAGGGCTTCCAGGCTGGCCACCGCGCCATTGCGCAGATCGACCAGCGGCTGGTAGAGCGTCTCTGCAGGCTCCATCGGGCGTTCCTATCGAAATGGAAGCTGTATGCTGGAAAATGCTATCAATCGATTATTCAACCTTTTGCGCGTGTGCGCAAGCGAACGGAAAGCGCGCGCGGCGCGGGCGACACTGACCGCTACTTCAACCAGGGAGAACGGCATGAGCACGATTATTGCGGGTCACCTGCAGCTGCAGGACGACATAGCCGATGCGCGGCTGGCCTTGCTGAACGCGGGCTTTGAAGCCAGCCGCGTCAGTTCCTTTTACGTCAATCCGCCGGGCCAGCACGATGTCTACGAGCTCGGCGGCGACCACGACAAGTCGCCCGGCGCCAAGGATACCGACGAGGGCGTGGTCAAGGGCGGCGCCACCGGCGCGGTGGCCGGCGCGGTGGTGGGCAGCGCGGCGATTCCGATCGCCGGACCGTTGGGGCCGGTGGTGGGGGCGCTGGTCGGCGCCCACGTCGGCTCGCTGTACAGCCTGCACGAAACCAAGGAACGCGGCGAGCCGGAAGACGACGGCAGCAATGTCCGGCCGCCGCGCAAGGCCGGCATGATGATCGCCGTCGCGGTCGACGATACGGCGCAGGAGCAACTGGCGCTGGAGGTGTTGCACCGGCACGGTGCGCGCGACATCGAGCGCGCCCAGGGCACCATCGCCAGCGGCGACTGGAGCGACTTCAATCCCAACTCGGTGCCGGTCCCCGCCTGAGTACGGGGCGCCGCATCTGTCTTTTGGCGCGCGCCTGTTGCATATCCGAGACTAAGCCTGCGCGCCGGGCAATTTTCGGTATGATAGTCTCATACAACGCGGGGTATGAGAGGGGGATGTGGCAATGACTCAGGCATGGCTTACGCTCACTCGTCCGGACGGACGCGATGTTCCGACGCCGTCGGCGGCGCAGCTGGCGTCGGCGCTGGCCGATGTCTACAGCGGCCACATCGCCGGTCCCGACGGCGGCCCCGGCAGCGCCGTGCTGCGCTTCGGCTATGACGACGGCCTGATGTACGAAATGGAAATTTCCGCCGACGGCGCCGCGCGTTTTGCCGAATGGTCGGACCGCGATTGCGAGATCGCGCTGGCCTCGCCGCGCACCATGACCAATCTCAAGCAGGCGGACGCGCTGCAGCTGTGGCAGCTGATGGCGCAGCGCCAGGTGGCCAAGATCCGCAACCAGCCCTGGCGCGACAGCGGCGAATGAGGGCGCATCCCCGCGCTTGCAGGCTCAGCGCCGCGCGCCTTCCAGCCGCGTCTGGCACTTGATGCAAAAGCGCGCCTCGGGCCGCGCATTCAGGCGCGAATAGCCGATGTCCTCGCCGCAGCTTTCACACAGACCGTAACTGCCGTCCTCGAACTTGGCCAGCGCGTGGCGCACGATGTCGAGCTGGCGCGCAGTGTGCGTGGCCGCTTCGTGCACCAGCGCGTTGAGGGTGCGCTGGCTGGCGGCGTCGGCCGGCGAGGCCAGCGTTTCGTGGCGCAGCGGCGTGCGCAGATCGGTGCTGCGGTCCAGATCGTCCGCGAGCTGGCTGCGCAAGGTGTCGCAGGCGCGCGCCAGGCGCATCTGCAGGGCTTGCCATTGTTGGTCGTCCAGTCCGTTCATGCCGCGCGCTCCTTACGGCGTTGGACCGGCGGCGCGGCGCTTGGTTCTACAGCGCCTCGAGATGGTGCTTGAGGTCCTCCAGCGGCTTGATCACATGCTCGGGCTTGCCGGCGGCAATCGCCGCGGCCAGCGTCAGCAGCTCGGCGCTGAGGTCCAGCAGATCCTTGATGCGGTCGATGCGGGCCACGGTGGCCGCGGCGCGGCTGGCCAGGTCCAGCAGCTGGCGCGTGTCATCGCTCAGGCCCAGCGCGGCCAATTGAGCGGCGTCCAGATACAGGCTGTCGGCCTGGGTGCGCAGGGCGATCTCGTTGTCGAACAGCTGCTGCGTCAGTTCGCGCGCTTCGCCGCGCCGGATCGCGCGCATCAGCTGCGTGTGCAGGGCGTTGGCGCTGGCCGACAGGCGGTCCGCCAGCGTTTCGATGTCGGTGGGCTGGATCATGGCGTCTCCGGTTCAAGGTGGCGGTAGCTGTGCGACCAGCGCGCGGTGCTGTTGTTCGATGGCGTCGAGGTTCTTGCGCGCCAGCGTGTAGCGCAGGCCGAGCAGGCGGTATTCGTTCTGCTTGTCCTGCTGCTGCGCGCGGGACAGGGCCAGCAGCAGCCGGTCGCGGTCGGGGTCGAGGTGGGGAATCTCGCTTTCCAGCATGCCGAGCACGGTGCGCGCCTCATTGTCGTTGGTCTTCTCGTACAGGCGCAGCAGGATGCGCATGGCGTCCAGCAATTGCTGCACCGGTTCGCGCCCCTCGCGCAGCAGCTGGTTGACGGTGTTTTCCTGCAGCGGATTGGTGATGCCGCGCGCCAGCAGCCGGGTCAGGCCGGCAAACGCGTTGACGTGGCGGGTTTCCAGGCCGGTGTCGGGCCAGGCCTTGATGCCGCCGCTGAGCCCCTTGACCTGGTCTTCCATGTCGTACTGGCTGTCGCCGGCCAGCTTGCCCAGCGCCTGCAGGTAAGCCTGTACGCCGTACTGCAGCTTGACGAAATCGTCGCAGGCCGGCTGGCGCCGGGCGTCCAGCGCGCGCTCGGCGGCGTCGGCGGCAGGCGGCAGGTACGGTTGCTCGCGCTGGTAGGTGCGGCGGTAGCGTTCGGTCAGCTCGTGGTAGGCGCCGAGCTTGGGCGATTCGGCGGCGAAGGCGCGCACCTCGGCCATGCGCGGCGTGCTGCTGGCGCAGCCCGCGAGCAGGGCCAGCAAGCCCAGCACGATCAGCAAGCGTTTCATAGGCTCTCCCCGGATAGTGGGAAGATTGTGGTCCGTGGCGCGGCGCCGCGCTTTGCGCGGGCGCAGACTATGTGGTCAGCGCCTCGCGCCAGCCGAGGCCGGCGTCGGTGCCGGCGGCCGGTAGATACTCGCAGCCGACCCAGCCGTCGTAGCCGAGCGCGTCCAGATGGGCGAACAGGTGGCGGTAATTGATCTCGCCGGTGCCGGGCTCGTGGCGGCCGGGCGTATCGGCGATCTGGATGTGGCGGATCAGCGGCAGGTGGGCGGCGATGGTATTACTCAGTTCGCCTTCCATGCGCTGCATGTGGTAGATGTCGTACTGCAGGAACAGATTGGGGCAAGCGGCGTCGGCGATGATCTGCAGCGCCTGGCCGCTGCGGTTGAGCAGATAGCCGGGCAGGTCGAAGTGATTGATCGGTTCGATCAGCAAATCGATGCCGGCCGGCTGCAACTGCGCGGCGGCGTAGCGCAGGCTGTCGATATAGGTCGCGCGCGCGCGTGCGGGATCGAGGCCGGCGGGGATGTTGCCGGCCATGCAATGCAGCTGGCGCACGCCGAGCGCGGCGGCGTACTCGCGCGCGCTGGCGACGCCGGCGCGGAACTCCTGGCCGCGGCGCGGATCGCAGGCCATGCCGCGGTCGCCGGCAGCCCAGTCGCCGGCGGGCAGATTGAACAGCACCAGCCGCAGCCGGTGGCGCTGCAGCCGCTCTGCGATCTCATCGGCCTCGAAGGCATACGGAAACAGGAACTCCACCGCCTCAAAGCCGGCCTGGGCGGCGCGGGCGAAACGGTCGAGAAAGGGGACGTCGGTGTACAACATCGACAGATTGGCGGCGAATTTGGGCATGCCGCTATCGTACCAAAATCCGGGGTCAGGTCTTCCATTGCGTCACGATCTCAGCCGTAAGC
>NZ_SPVG01000105.1 GCF_004614165.1 Duganella callida
ACCGGCGCCAACCCGGCCGGTGCCGCGACCGCGACCGCCAGCAAGGAAGACAGCGGCAACCGCACCACCCTGAACAGCGGCAACCTCACCAGCTTCAGCGTCAGCCAGAGCGCGGCGCCGGTGGCCGGCCAGGCCGCCACCACCGTCAAGCTGGCCGGCGCGCCGGAACAGTGGCAGCAGCCGCTGCGCGACGCGCTGGGCGACCGCCTGCAGCTGCAGCTGCAGCGCAACAACGACCACGCGGTGATCCGCCTGGAACCGCCGAACATGGGCGCCATCGAAATCTCGATCCGCCACAGCGCCGGCGCGCTGCAGGTCAACCTGTCGGCCAACAACAGCGAGGTGGTGCGCCAGCTGAACACCATCAGCGATGGGGTGCGCCAGGACCTGAACAGCCGTCAGCAGTTCGCCGACGTGGCCGTGACCGTGTCGTCGTCGCGCGCCCAGGCCCAGGCCGACCAAAACGGCCAGGGCAACCGCCAGCAGCGCGAACAGGACGGCCGCGCGCCGGGCCGCGCGCTGGCCGAAGACGACACCACCGCCACCTTTGCCATGACCGACCGGGAGTAATCTGCTAAATGAAGAACATGAAACTCATCATCGCCTTTGTGCTGGCCCTGGTGGTCGGTGGAGCCATCGCCGGAGGCGCAGTGTGGTACATGTCCAAGGATAAAGGCGACGAGCACGCGGAAGAAACCGGCGCCAAGGGCGGCAAGGAGGCCAAGAAAAAGTCGGCCAAGAAGGAAGAGAAGAAATCGGAAGAACCGCCGAAGTACCTGACGGTCGACAAGGTCGTGATCATGCTCAAGCGTCAGCCCGGCGACACCCTGAGCCACTACCTGTCGGCCGACCTGGTGATCTCGACCGACGCCAAGCGCGAAAAGGAAACCAAGGAAAACCTGCCGATGCTGCGCAGCGTGGCGGTGCGCACCTTGTCCAACCTGCCGATGGCCACCGCGCAAGTGATGACCATCGACCAGTTTGCATCCGAACTGAACAAGGCTTTCGACGAGGCGTACGACAACGAAGGCCGCGAGAAGCCGTTTAACGAAGTCATGATCGGCAAACTCATCATTGAGTAGGTCGGCGGCATGAACACAAGTGGAGCGGGCATGGGATACGTAGAGCAATTTGCCGACACATATGCCGAGAGCTATGGCGAGCACGGCAACGCGCCGCTGACGCACAGCGTGGCCGACGAGCAAAAGCATCTGCTGGCGTATGCGCCGCTGGTCAAGCGCATCGTGCGCCAGCTGAATTCGCAGATCGCCGGCGCCATCGACCGCGACGACATGGAACAGATCGGCCTGATGGGCCTGCTGGAAGCGCTGCGCCGCTACGGCGAACCGGACGGCGCCTTCGGCAGCTATGCCAGCCTGCGCATCCGCGGCGCCATCCTCGACGAGCTGCGGCGCCAGGACTGGCGCCCGCGCGCGGTGCGCCAGCACAGCCACAAGCTGCGCGACGCGGTGCGCGCGCTGACCCGCAAGCTCGGCCGCGAGCCGACCGAGCACGAGATCATGAGCGGGCTGGAGCTCACCCCGGACGCCTACCAGGCGTATCTGATGGACGAGAACGCCGAGCTGATCGCCAGCTTCGACGAGGTGCTGCAGGAAACCGTCGGCAGCGACAGCGCGCCCAGCCCGGAAGAGCAGCTGGTGGTGCGGCGCAGCCTGGAACAGGCGCTGCGCGGCCTCGACGAGCGCGAGCAGCGCGTGGTGCAGATGTACTACGAGTTCGAGCTGAGCTACAAGGAAATCGCCGCCGTGCTGGACCTGACCGACGCCCGCGTCTGTCAGCTCAACAAGGCGGCGCTGAACAAAATGAAAGCAGTCTTGCAAAGCGCCTGAGCGCTGGCAACCGGATTAGAAAAATGACGCGGAAAGGCGAATCATCATGCAGCAAATAGTCGGCATCCTCATCGTTTTAGGCAGCGTCTTCGGCGGCTTCTTCCTGATGGGCGGCGCGTTCCATCAGATCTGGCAGCCGATCGAGCTGATCGTGATTGCCGGCTCGGGCCTGGGCGCGCTGGTGATCGGCAACCCCAGCCACGTGCTGAAGGAGCTGGGCACGCAGATCAAGAAGATCATGAAGAAAAAGTATGACTCGGAATTCCAGCGCCAGTTGCTGCTGCTGATGTACGAGCTGCTGCAGCTGGCAGCCGGCGGCCTGAAGGCGCTCGACGCCCACGTCGAGGCGCCCAAGGACAGCCCGCTGTTCCAGCGCTACCCGCGCGTGCTGGACGAGCCGAAACTGCTGGCCTTCATCGTCGACAACTTCCGCCTGATGGCGATGGGCAAGATCAACGCGCACGAGCTCGAGGGTGTGCTCGACCAGGAACTGGAAGCCATCCACACCGAGCAGGAACAGCCGGCCAAGTCGCTCAACAAGATCGGCGAGGCGATGCCGGGCTTCGGCATTCTGGCGGCGGTGCTGGGCATCGTGATCACCATGAACACCGTCAGCGAGGGCGCGACCTCGGGCGAGATCGCCGAACACGTGGGCGCGGCCATGGTCGGCACCTTCATCGGTATTTTCTTCTGCTACGGCCTGATCGACCCGCTGTGCAACATGCTCAAGCAGCTGGTCAACTCGGAGGCGGCCAACAAGGAAACCGTCAAGGTGGTGCTGGTCACGCACGTGGCCGGCAAACCGCCGCTGCTGGCGATCGACGCCGGGCGCCGCCTGGTGCAGCTGAACATCAAGCCGAGCTTCGCGCAGCTGGAGCGCTGGATCAACGATCTGGAAGGCCGCGACAGCGAACCTTCCGACTCGGGACGCGGAGGCCGTGGTGCTAAAGCCGCATGACAAGGCGCATGACCAGACCATCGTCAAGCGCGGTGGCGGCAAGCACAAGCACGACGACCACGGCGGCGCCTGGAAGGTGGCGTTCGCCGACTTCTGTCTGGCGCTGATGTGTTTGTTCCTGGTGCTGTGGCTGATGGCGGCGCGTAACACCGAGTCGCTGCAACAGATCCTCACCGAGGCTGACGGCGCCAAGACCGACCAGGGCAAGGGCGTGATGCCCGAGCAGGTGGGCGGCCCGCGCGGCAGCCTGATCGACCGCTTCCCCATGCCGCACACCGGCAGCACCGAGCAGGAAGGCGACAAAAAGGCCAGCGCCGAGCAGACCGACGTCCCGGCCCAGCCGACCTCCAAGGTCAAGTACGACACGCCGGACGACCTGGCCGCGCTGTCGCGCGCGCTGACCAAGATGAGCGCCGAGGCCGGCCTGTCGAGCAACCTCGAATCGATCGTCACGCCCTACGGCCTGCGCGTGATGCTGCACGACACCGACCGCCAGGGCATGTTCGTGCGCGGCAGCGCGGTGCCGACCGACAAGTTCCGCGCGCTGCTGCGCAAGATGGGGCCGCTGTTCGCGCAGATGGACAACCAGATGCTGATCGTCGGCCACACCGATT
The DNA here is from genome assembly GCF_004614165.1 of Duganella callida. Classification (GTDB taxonomy): domain Bacteria; phylum Pseudomonadota; class Gammaproteobacteria; order Burkholderiales; family Burkholderiaceae_D; genus Rugamonas; species Rugamonas callida. The sequence continues at coordinate 3,423 of NZ_SPVG01000105.1, forward strand.
CGCTGCAGTATGCCGACACCAGCTACGCGGCGTTTTCCAACTGGACCTTGTCGTCCAACCGCGCCATGTCGGCGCGGGCCCAGCTGCTGGCCGGTGGCATGAACCGCGAGTCGGTGCTGCAGGTGGTGGGCATGGCCGACCGCGCGCCGCTGGACACCAAGCGCGCCGACGCCGGCGTCAACCGCCGCATCGAGCTGCTGATTTTGACCACGGCCCAGGCCAAGACCATCTCCACCATGTTCGGCATGCCGGACGCCGCCAATCCGCTGAACCACGATGTCGACACCGCCCTGCCCGACGCCACGCTGCTGCAGCAGCTGCGCAGCAAGCTCGGCGGCGACAGTCCGCTGCGTGATCCGCGCCGTAACAAATAAGACATTCGCATGGAAACCAAGGCAACCAGAGGTACACGTATGAGAATCCCGAGTTCGAGCCCGGACGGCATGGCCGTCCAGCGTGTGGCAGACACCGCGCCGGCCGAGGCGGCGGAAGCGGTCGCGCCCGCCGCCACCGCGGCGCCGCTGCAATCGGCGGTGATGCAGCCGGCCTTGCAGGCCATGAAACAGATGCCGGAAATCGACCAGGAAAAGGTCGACATGCTGCGCGACGCGCTGGCCAAGGGCGAGCTGCCGTTCGATCCGGCCAAGCTGGCCGGCCTGATCCAGCGCTTCCACGGGAGCGAGAAGTGATCGTGAGCACCCTGCCGCGCCAGGACGCCATGCGTCAGCTGCTGGCCGGCATCGCCGACGACCTGCAGGCCTACGCCCAGCTGTACGAGCTGTTGCAACAACAATTCCAGGCCGCGCTGCGCCACAAGGCGGCCGAACTGGCCGCCGCGGCCGAGGCTATCTCTTCGCTAGTTGACGTCATGCAGCAACGCCGCGCGCTGCGCGTGGCGCTGGTGCAACGTTTAGTTGGTCCCTCTGGCAATATGCTGCAAGCTTTTGCCTTGCTGAAAAATGCGGCACGCGAGAAAATGGAGGCTGACTGGAAAACGCTGGAACTCGCCGTCCTTGAGTGCAAGCGTTTGAGCAAACGCAACGGCGATTTGCTCGTTGAGCAATACAGCATCATGCAGCGCGTGCTGCATGGCGAGGAGCAGATTTATGCGCCAGCTTAGTGGCATGCAGGCAACTGCGCCCACAGCCGCAACCGTATCGAACATGAGCGCCAGCCGGCCGACGCCGGGCCTGGGCAGTGCCGCCACGACTGGCGGCTTCAGCGTGTCCATGCAACAGATCCAGAACGATGTGGCCAGCTTCATCGCCAACGGCGGCGGCGGCTTCGCGGCCGAGGCGCCCGCCGCGCAGAGCATGAGCCTGCAAGCCCTGGCGCTGCTGCGCGGCCAGGGCGTGATCGGCGACGTGCCGGATCAGCAAGGCAGCACCACGGATGAGCAGCAGCAGTTCCTGGCGTCGATCAAGCCCTGGGCCGAAGACGCCGCCGGCAAACTGGGCGTGGCGCCGGAACTGGTGGCCGCCCACGCGGCGCTGGAATCGGGCTGGGGCAAGCAGCCGCTGCGCAACGGCACCGCCAGCAGCAACAACCTGTTCGGCGTCAAAGCCGGCGGCGGCTGGCAGGGCGAGGTGGCGCTGGCCCGGACCACCGAATACGAACAGGGCGCGATGCTGAAGAAAACCGAGCGTTTCCGCAGCTATCCGGACGCCGCCAGCGCATTCCGCGATTACGCCGATCTGCTGAGCAGCAATCCGCGCTACCAGGCCGCGTTGAACGCCGGCACCGATGCGCACGCCTTCGCCAGCGGTCTGGCCAAGGCCGGTTATGCAACCGACCCGCACTACGCGGACAAATTGAGCAAGCTGGCCACCCGTTTGCAACGCAGCGGGGGCCTCGGCAGTATCACTGCGACGGAGAATTGATGGGCATGCCCAATGGCTCGACGGTAGCCATGCCGGTCACGCGGGCGCGGATCACCGTGCCGCTGGCGTTGCGCACGCGCACCGTGGTGCCCTTGGCGCCGGCGTCGAGCGCCTCGCCGGCCATGCTGACTTCAATGTCCTCGCGCTTGGCGACGATGCGCACCGGGTCGCCGCGCTTGACCAGGGTCGGCGCGCTCAGCAGCGATTTGCGCAATATTTCGCCGGCGCGCAGGGTACGCTTGGCCGACATGCCCACCGCTTCGCCGACATCGCTGATGCTGTCGGGCAGGCCGGAGATGTCGTGGCGCTCCAGCAACACATCTTCGTCTGTCAGAACTTTACCAGGCGAAATGTCCGTGGCAACCATGGCAATGCGCGCGGAGACGCTGGCGCGCACGATGAATTCGTACCGCCAGCCGTTGGGGCCGGCACAGGTGGCAAGGAAGCGCATGCGGCTGGGCAGCCGTGTATCGGCGCCCTCCACTCGGACCGACTGGCCGCAGGCCGCCAGCGGCCGGGTGCCGGGCACCACCGCCACGGTGAATTGCGGCTCGACCAGGCCGCTCGATTCAGTCCAGCGGGTCAGGTGCTCGCGCGCCGCGGCCTCGACCAAACCGGGCACTTGCTCGGCGGCGACCGGCGCGGCGACAGCAGAAAAGTGGGTGCAGAGCAGCAACAAGCCGCCTAAACCAGTTACAATACTTTTGTTGAACATGGGCAATACCTCTACTATGATGCCGGACGATGGCAGCGGCGTCATTTTACATGGCCGTCAGACGTGTTTTACAGAAACAGGAGAATAAGATGGGCATCAATTTCAAAGACATCTCCGGCGTCCACGGCGACGCGCTGGCGCTGCGCGCCGAACGCACCAAGATTCTCGCTTCCAACATTGCCAATGAAAACACGCCCGGCTTTCAGGCCCAGGACATGGACTTCGCGGCGGCCATGGCGAATGTGCAGGCCGAGTCCGGCGGCGAGCTCGGCGACGGCGGCGAAAGCCAGCTGATGTACCGTGTGCCCTACCACCCCACGCGCGACGGCAACACCGTGGAAATCGGCGTCGAACAGGCCGCGTTTTCGCAGAACGCCACCGATTTCCAGACCAGCCTGACCTTTTTGAACCTGAAGTTCAAGGGTCTTGCCAAAGCCATCAACGGCCAGTGATCCAGGAGCATTTATGTCCTTCAAAAACATTTCGGAGATCGCCGGCTCGGCCATGAACGCCCAGTCGGTGCGCCTGAATACCATCGCCAGTAACCTCGCCAACGCCGATTCCGTGGCCGGCACCGAGGGCGACACCTACCGCGCGCGCAAGCCGGTGTTCGCCGCCGTGATGAGCGACGGCGTCAACGGCATGAACAGCGCCGGCGGCAAGGTGCAGGTGCTGGACGTGGTCGAGTCGGCCGAGCCGCTGCGCCAGGTTTACGAGCCGGGCAACCCGATGGCCAATGCCGACGGCATGGTGTTTTATCCCAACGTCAACCAGGTGGCCGAGATGACCGACATGATGTCGGCCTCGCGCGCCTTCGAGACCAATGTAGAAGTCCTCGGCCGCATCCGCACGATGCAGCAGTCCCTCCTTAAACTCGGCGAAGGCTAAGTCATGAGCGTCAGTCTCCTCAACAACAATTCCAGCAGTTCGTCGGCGAATTCGGGCACCAGCGTGCTCGGCAACAGCGCCAGCGACACCTCGACCATGTTCACCAAGCTGCTGGTGGCGCAGATCCAGAACCAGGACCCGCTGTCGCCCACCGATCCGGCGCAGTTCGTGCAGCAGCTGACCCAGCTGTCGCAGACCGAATCGCTGCAGAGCCTGACCAACATCACCACCGCCAGCGCCAGCGCGCTGTCCAGCCTGCAGGTGATGGCGCTGGGCGCGCAGGTCGGTTCCGATCTGGTGGTGACCACCAAGACCGTACAGCTGGACGGCACGACCAAGGTCAGCGGCAAGACCACGCTGGAAGCGTCCAGCACCGACACCAACGTGGTGCTGACCGGCAGCGACGGTGTGGCGCACAAGGTACCGCTGGGCGTACAGGCGCCGGGCGCGGTCGACTTCACCATCGATCCGGCCAAGCTGGGCCTGAAAGCCGACAATTACACCATCAGCGTCAGCACCAGCAGCAAGGAATCGCCGACGGTCGAAATCCAGGGCCGCCTGAACAGCGTGCGCCTGGCGTCCGACGGCACCGTCAAGCTGAACATCGCCAACATCGGCGAGACCGGTTCGGACGCACTCACCGCCTTTGCCGGCAAAACTTCCACCAGCCTCTAAGAAGGGATACCACCATGAGTTTTGATATCGCATTGTCTGGCATCCAGGCCATCAACGACGCACTCGACACCACCAGCCACAACATTGCCAACGCCGGCACCTATGGCTTCAAGTCCAGCCGCGCCAACTTCTCGTCGCTGGTGGCGGGCTCGCAAGTCACCGGCGTGCAGGTCGGTTCGGTCACCCAGTCGATCGGCCTGCAGGGCGGCATCCTGAACACCGGCCTGGCGCTGGATGCCTCGATCAACGGCCGCGGCTTCTTCATGGCGCGCGACGCCAGCACCGGCGAAACCCAGTACACCCGCGTCGGCATTTTCGACGCCTCCAAGGACGGCTTCCTGGTCGACGCGTCCGGCCGCAAGGTGCAGGGTTACACGGTCAATCCGGCCACCGGCAAGGCCACCAGCGCCCCCGGCGATATCGCCATCCAGACCGGCTCCATCCCGGCTGTGGCATCGCAGAAAAACCCCTACGTCGGCAATATGTCGGCCGACTGGAAGGTGACGAAAACCGCCTGGGATGATGCGGCCGTCACGCCGGCCACGCCGCCCGACAGCGACACCTTCACCCACTCCAGCTCGTCGTACATCTACGATACGCTGGGCGGCAAGCATACCCTGACCCAATATTTCGCCCGCACCGACGACGGCTCCGGCCCCAATGGTGTGCCCGGCTCGGTCGACGTCCACTATGTGCTGGACGGCGCCGTGGTGGGCAGCGCCAAGCTGGTGTTCGACAGCACCGGCCAGATGACCGCCGATCCGACCAATGGTTTTACCGTGCCGCTGGCGCTGGCCGCGCTGCCGACCGGCAATGCCGGCACGTTCAATGACGTGAGCATCGATTACACCGGCACCACCGGCTTTGCCGGCGAAGGCGTGACCACCAAGAACGCCGCCGACGGCTACGCGTCCGGCACCTACAATGGTCTGAGCCTGGGCAAGGATGGTTCCATCATCGCCAGTTATTCGAACGACCAGAAGCAGACGATCGGCCGGCTGGCCATCGCCACCTTCCCGGACGAGGGCGCACTGACCCAGATCAGCGACACCAGCTGGGTCGCCTCGCAGAGCTCCGGCGAGGCGCTGGTCAACGCGCCGGGCGAAGGCCTGGGCGGCACCATCAACGTCGCCACGCTGGAGCAGTCCAACGTCGACATCACCTCGGAACTGGTGGGTCTGATGACTTCGCAGCGCAACTACCAGGCAAACTCCAAGGTGATCCAGACCGAGAGCACCATGCTGCAATCGCTGATGCAAGCGATCTAAGGCGACTGAATGGATGCGCTGATCTACACGGCGATGAGCGGGGCCGAACGGGCCCTGCGCGCACAACAGGTGCACGCCAACAACCTGGCCAACGTCGACACCGGCGGCTTCCGGGCCAACATGGAACTGTCGGCCGCGCAATCGGTCAACGGCTACGGCTACGACGACCGCCACATGTCGCAGCTGCAGGCCAACGCCGTCTCGACCCGCCAGGGCACGGTGCGCCCGACCGGCCGCGACCTCGACGTCGCCGTCAACGGCCCCGGCTTCCTGACCGTGGACGGCCCGACCGGCGAAGCCTATACCCGCGCCGGCAACATGACGCTGGATGAAAACGGCACCCTGCGCATCAACGGCAACCCGGTGCTGGGCGAAGGCGGTCAGATCACGGTGCCCGAATATACCCGCATCGACATCGGCGCCGACGGCACCATCTCGATCCAGGCGCCGGGCACCACCATCATGCAGCCGATCGACAAGCTGCGCCTGGTCAAGGCCGAAGGCTCGGAACTGACCAAGAACGAAGCCGGCCTGCTGGTCGCGCGCGACGGCCAGCCGCTGGCCACCGATCCGACCGTGACCGTGCGTCCCGGCCACCTGGAAGGCAGCAATGTCTCGGCGGTGGAGGAAATGGTGGCCACCATGAGCCAGAGCCGCACGTTTGAAATACAGATGAAACTGTTCAAGGCCAGCGACGACATGGCCGACGCAGGAAATCGCCTGGTCGGCGGCTAAGCCGGTCACACTACAGGAGAGACATCATGAATCCAGCAATGTGGATCAGCAAGACCGGCGTGCAGGCGCAGGACCAGAAACTGCAGACCATCGCCAACAACCTGGCCAACGCCAACACCGTCGGCTTCAAGCGCGACCGCGTGGTGTTCGAGGACCTGTTCTACACCGTGGAACAGCAGCCGGGCGCACAGCGCGCCGACAACAACACGCTGGCGCCGTCCGGCGTGCAGCTCGGCAACGGCGTGCACATGGTCGGCACGCAAAAGGTGTTCTCGCAGGGCGTGTTGCAAACCACCGGCCGCGACATGGACATTTCGGTGATGGGCAACGGCTTCCTGACCGTGCGTCAGCCGGACGGCACCAATGCCTACACCCGCGCCGGCCAGCTGCAGGTGGACGCCAACGGCATCCTGATCAACGCCCAGGGCTTGCCGCTGGTGCCGCAGATCACCGTGCCGGCCAACGCCACCGCCATCACCATCGGCGAAGACGGCACCGTGTCGGTCAAGGTGGCCGACAACGTCGCGCTGCAACAGATCGGCCAGCTGACCCTGACCAGCTTCATCAACCCCACCGGCCTGCTGGCCCTGGGCGAGAACCTGTACGCCGAAACCCCGTCCAGCGGCACCCCGACCGAAGGCGTGCCGGGCACCGCGCAATGGGGCAAGATCAAGCAGGGCACGCTGGAAGGCTCCAACGTGCAGGTGGTGGAAGAGATGGTCGACATGATCGCCGCCCAGCGCACCTACGAGATGAACACCAAGGTCTTGTCGGCGGCCGACAACATGCTGCAATACCTGTCGCAGGCGGCACGCTGATGAAAGCCCCTGCCCTGCTGTCGGCACTGCTGGCGGCGTTGAGCCTGGCCGGCTGCGCCCAGCTGCAGCCGCCGCCGGTCCGTCTCGGTCCGATCGACGAACCGCCGCCGGTGGCGCGCAACAACGGGCCGCGCGGGACCTCGGGCGGTGTGTTCAGCAACGAGGCGCCCATGTCGCTGACCTCGGACAGCCGTGCCTTCCGCATCGGCGACGTGGTGACCATCAACCTGCAGGAAACCACCCAGGCCAGCAAGAAGGCCGGCACCAGCTATTCCAAGAATTCGGCCGACAACATCAACGCGCCGAATATTCTGGGCAAGAGCTTCGGCAAGGCCGCCGTCGGCCTGGGCGCGTCCAACACCTTTGCCGGCGACGCCACCAGCACCCAGCAGAACGCGCTGAGCGGCGCCATCACCGTGATCGTGCAGGAAGTGCTGCCCAACGGCCTGCTGCGCGTGTCCGGTGAAAAAACCCTGACCCTGAACAATGGCGAGGAATTCGTCCGCCTGCGCGGTTACCTGCGCGCGGCCGACATCGACGCCGACAACCAGGTGTCGTCGCAACGCATCGCCAACGCCCGCATCGCCTACTCGGCGCAGGGCACGCTGGCCGATTCCCAGCAGCCGGGTTGGCTGTCGCGCTTTTTCAACGGCCCACTGATGCCGTTCTGAGTTTGAGAGAGACGGGTGCTCCCATGAATTTCCGCAAGCTGATCGCTTTGCCCCTGATCGCCAGCCTGGCGTTCGGCGCCGCCCTGCCGGCGCACGCCGCGCAGGTACTGCGCAACCTGGTCGCCATCGAAGGCGTGCGCGACAACCCGCTGGTCGGTTACGGCCTGGTGGTCGGCCTGAACGGCAGCGGCGACTCGACCCAGGTCAAGTTTTCCAGCCAGTCGGTAATCAACATGCTCAAGCAGTTCGGCGTCAAGGTGCCGGACGGCACCGACGCCAAGTCCAAGAACGTGGCCACCGTGATGGTGTCGGCGGTGTTCCCGTCCGGCTACCGCAAGGGCCAGCCGATCGACGTGGTGGTGTCGTCCATGGGCGACGCCAAGAGCCTGCGCGGCGGCGCCCTGCTGCTGACGCCGCTGCGCGCGGCCGACGGCGAAGTGTACGCGCTGGCCCAGGGCAACGTGGTGGTGGGCGGTTTCAGCGCCCAGGGCAAGTCCGGCTCGTCGATCACGGTGAATACGCCGACCTCGGGCCGCATCCCGAGCGGCGCCAACATCGAGCGCGAGATCCCGACCGATTTCACCAGCAAGCCAACGGTGCGGCTGTCGCTGCGCCATCCGCATTTCCAGACCGCCATCAACATCGTCGATTCGATCAACAAGCGCTTTGGCGACATCGCCACCGCCAGCGACGCCACCAGCGTCGACGTGGTGGCGCCCACCAACCCGACCCAGCGCGTGGCCTTCATGGCCAAGCTGGAAGCGATGAACGTCGACGTCGGCGAGGATGCGCCGAAAGTGGTGTTCAACTCGCGCACCGGCACGGTGGTGATCGCCGAGGGCTTGCGCGTGCGCGCGGCGGCCGTCACCCACGGCTCGCTGAAGGTGGTGATTTCCGAATCGACCAAGGTCAGCCAGCCGAACGCGCTGGCCGGCGGCCAGACCGTGGCCTCGCCGCAATCGCAGATTTCGGCCGACCAGGGCCGCGCCGAGATGTTCCAGTGGCCGGCCGGCGCCAAGCTGCAATCGATCATCGACGTGGTCAACAGCCTGGGCGCCACGCCCGACGACATCATGGCGATCCTGCAGGCGCTCGACCAGGCCGGCGCCATCGAAGGCGAACTGGTGGTCATTTAAGGAGCGCGCATGGACTACGACACCTCGCAATTCAATCCGGCGCGGCTGCTGGCCAAGGGCACCGCGGGCCAGCTCAACGGCACGGCGGTGGCGCCCGCCCCGGCCCAGCCCGGCGACACGGTGGACCCGGCCTACCGCGCCAAGGCCACCGAGGCGGCGGTCAAGTTCGAGAGTTTCTTCATCGGCCACATGCTGCACCAGATGCGCGAGGGCGTGAAAACCCTGGCCGCCGACGACAGCCCGAGCAAGGACCGCATCAACGACGACATGCTGGACATGGCCGACAACCTGGTGGCCGACCAGCTGGCCGGGCGCCGCGCGTTCGGCGTGGCCGACGCCATCCTGCGCCAGCTGCTGCCGCAGCCGGCGGCGCCGGCCGCGCCGGTTAAAGTTTCTGAAACGCAAAATTTGCAGCCGCCGCTTAATTCTTCCCTGTAAGCGGTCGCCCCTTACTGATATCGGACTTGTGGACGTGCTCAGAAGCAACGAGCCATCGGTCCCCGGCCTTCACCAGGAAAGACCCGCAACATGACCCTGATTTACAACGCATTGTCCGGCGCCGTGGCCGCCCAGGCTGCCCTGAACACGGTCAGCCAGAATATTGCCAACTCGCAGACCAAGGGTTACACCCGCCAGGGCGTGCTGTTGCAAACCTCGACGGCCGGCGCCAGCAACATCAATCCGGGCAATGGCGTGCAGATCGGTTCGCTGCTGCGTTTCAGCGACTCCTACAAGCTGCAGCAGATGTGGCGCGCGAATTCCGAACTGGGCGCGCATAGCCAGACCCAGCCTTACCTGACCGCGCTCGAAACCATCATGAGCGACGACAAGTCCAGCATCAGCTATGCGATGGACAATTTCTTCAAGGCGCTGAACGCCGCCGCCACCGATCCGACCTCGACGCCCTATCGCCAGGCCGTGATCACCAACGCCGATTCGCTGTCGCAGCAGTTCAACAGCATTTACAACGCCACCGCCAACCAGCTGATTTCGATCCAGCAGCAGCAAACGGCCATCCTGCCGTCGCTGAACGAATCGCTGCAGGGTATCGCCGATCTCAACAAGCAGATCCTCAACGTCGGCGCCAACGGCACGAACACTTCGGCGCTGCAGGACAAGCGCGAGCAACTGATCGACAGCGTCGCCGGCCAGGTCGCAGTGCAAGTCATTAATAATCCAGACGGCACCGCCTCGGTGTCGCTGAAGTCGGGCCAGCCGTTGGTGCTGGCCGACACCGCCGCCAGCCTATCCTACGTGACCGCGAATAGCGCCCGGACGCTGACCGCCAGGTTCAACAATTCCAATTTCCAGCTCGACGACACCAAGGTCGGCGGTCAGTTGGGTGGCCTGGGCGATTACCGCGACAATACCCTGCAGCCGCTGCAGACCTCGATTGCCGAGATGGCGCAGCAGATGTCGCAAAAGATCAACGACCAGCTGGGCGCCGGCTTCAAGAGCGACGGCACGCCCGGCACCCCGCTGTTCCAGTTCAATCCGGCCAGCGCCACCGGCCTGCTGGAAGTGAGCGACGGCTTCGTCGCCGGCGACCTGGCGTTTTCCAGCGACGGCACGCCGGGCGACAGCGGCAACCTGAGCCTGCTGGTCGGCATCAAGAGCCAGAACATCACGCTGAGCTCACTGGGCGACGTCCAGCTGGGCGACGCCGATACCCAGCTGGTCGGTCAGCTGGGCATCAAGAGCCAGCAGAACCAGTCGCAGCTGGCCACCGCCACCACCATCCGCAGCCAGTCGGAGGACGACTGGAAATCGACCAGCGCCGTCAACACCGACGAGGAAGGCATCAACCTGGTGGAATTCCAGAATATGTACCAGGCCAACATGAAGGTGATTGCCGTCGCCAACACCCTGTTCGACGCCACCCTGCAGATGTTCGGCTAAGGAGAACCGCATGCGCATTGCCACCAGCCAGTTCCAGTCCATCATGACGCGCAGTCTGAGCGACAATCAGAGCATGATTGCCTCGCTGACCGCGCGCATCGCCAGCCAGAAGGCGATCCAGGTGCCGTCCGACGATCCGGTCACCGCGGTGCGCCTGTCGCGCCTGAACCGCGAGGAAGCCATCGTCGGCCAGTACCGCGAGAACATCGCCTCGCTGAAAATCCGCCTGTCGACCAACGAGACCTATATGCAGAGCATGGTCAACGACATCACCGAGGTGCACGACCTGATGGTCTGGGCCGCGGACGGCGGCAACACCGGCGACGACCTGAATTCCATGGTCAACTCGCTGACCTCGCTGCGCGACAGCCTGCTGTATGCCGCCAACCAGAAAGACCAGGAAGGCCGCTATGTGTTTTCCGGTACCCTGACCGATACCGCGCCCATGCAGGACAACGGCGACGGCACCTACTCGTACGTCGGCAACGGCAACGATCAGAAGGCCGTGGTCGGCAATGGCATCTCGCAGACCATCAATGAGAACGTCGATGGCCTGCAGGATTTTCTGACCAAGCTGACCACCACCATCAACGCCCTGTCGGTGCCCGGCGTGTCGCCATCCGATCCGGCCCTGCGCGCCGCCATCACCGACACCATGGATGGCGCCAGCAGCGCCTCGGACTTGATGGCCGGCAAGATTGCCAAGCTGGGCGGTGCCCAGAACGTGATGGAAACCCTGGATGGCAACCACGCCAACGTTAGCCTGTCCAACCAGAGCGCGATCCTGGACCTGGGTTCGCTGGACATGGGCCAGGCCGTCACCGAGCTGGATGGTTATAATCTGGCGCTGCAGGCGTCGTACAAGGCGTATGCCAAGATCAGCAATCTGTCCCTGTTCAACATCCTGTAACCTTTAATCTGCCCCGCGTATGCAAATCCCGTCGACCTCCGTTCCTCCGGTAATCGTGCCGGGCGCCAATGCCGGCAATGCCACGGCGGTGGACGGCACCGCGCTGGGGTTGAATGGCGAAAACGCCGCCACGGCGACGCCGGTCAACCCGACGCCGACCTCGGCGGCGCCATTGCGCCGCGGCCTGAACAACTGGGACCAGCCGCTGCAAGGCGACATCTCGGGCGCCCAGCAGGCGCTCGATTTCCTCGAACAGAGCGCGGCCCAGCTGCGCAACCTGAAGGCCGACATCAGTGCGCGCCTGGCCAGCCGCCAGCGCTCGGACGGCACGCTGGAGGCGCGCGTGCGCCAGTTCAGCAACAGCTGGCGCAACCGCGGCAGCGCCTCCGGCGGCACGCTGGACGCCGGCCTGAAATTCAGCAGCAAGGGCAGCAGCAACACCACCTTCAGCGTGCGCGGCATGAATTTGGCCAACCTGCGCAACGGCGGCCGCGAAGTGCTGGCGATCGCGGTCGGCGGCGGTCAGAACGTGCGCTCGGTGGTGCTGGAGCCGGGCCTGTCCGACGCCCAGATCGCCCAGCGCTTCGACGAGGCGCTGGCGCCGGCCGGCGTGCGCGCCGCGCTCGGCGACGACGGCCAGCTCGAATTCTCCACCCCGGAAGCGCAATGGGCCACGGTGCGCGACACCCTGGCGGTGCAGGGCAACGGCACCCGCTTCCCGTCCGGCCAGCTGAACCGCGTCAAGGCCGAGGCCGATCCAGCGGCGGTCGATCCCGACAGCTGGCAGACCGCCGACGCCGACGGCCTGCGCGCCACGCTGCAACAGGTGGTGCAGGCGCTGGCCAAGGTCGAACAATCGATCGCCTCGGTGCACCAGGCGCTGAACCAGGTGGCCGCGCGCGTGCAGAAGGCCAGCGCATCCACCGGCAAGGGCGGCATGGAGCAGGTGGCGCAGAATTTCGTCTCCACCACCAGCAAGCCCGGCTACCAGTCGCTGCTGTCGATCACCTCGGCGCTGGCCGGCATCAGCCGCGAGCGCGTGATCTCGCTGCTGGCCCTGCGCAATTAATGTAGCAGGCTGACGCCGCGCCGCGCCAGCACCGCCATCTCGGCCGCCGGCAAGGCGCCCGCATACACATAGCCCTGCGCGAAATCGCAGCCGGCCATCGCCAGCAGGCCGCTTTGCGCGGCGGTTTCCACCCCTTCCGCCACCACCCGCAGGCCCAGCTTGTGGGCCATGACGATCAGCGCCTCGCACATCGCCAGGTCGCCGCTGTCGTTGGCCAGGTGGCGGATGAAGCTGTGGTCGAGCTTGAGCACGTCGATACCGAAATGCTTGAGATGCGACAGCGACGAATAGCCGGTGCCGAAGTTGTCCAGCGCCACCTGCACGCCCATCTCGCGCAACTCGCGCAGGCGTTCGCTGCCGGGATTGCCCGTGTCCAGCAATACGCCCTCGGCGATTTCGATCAGCATGCTGCGCGGCGCCAGCCCCAGCCGCGAGGCGTGCTGCAGCCAGCCGACATACAGCGCGGTGTCGCCGCGCAGCTGGGCCGGCGACTGGTTGATGCTGACCTGAAAGCCGGCGCCGAGCTCGTCCTGCCACTGGCGCGCCTGGCGCGCGGCTTGACGGAACACCCAGTCGCCGATCTCGATCATCAGGCCGCCCGCTTCGGCGTGCGGCAGGAATTCGGCCGGCGCCAGCAGCCCGCGCTGCGGATGGCGCCAGCGCAGCAGCGCCTCGGCGCGCTCCACCTTGCCGGTCTTGAGGTTGACGATCGGCTGGTAATGCAGTTCCAGCTGCTCGCGCGCCAGCGCCGCGCGCAACTCCTGCGCCACCTGGCGGCGCGCCTGGGCCGCCTGCTGCAGATCCGGCGTGAAATAGCTGTAGCGGTTGCGGCCGCCATGCTTGGCCGCGTACATGGCCTGATCGGCCTGGCGCAGCAGCCCGTCCGGCTCGGCGGCGTCGTCGGGGAACAGGGCGATGCCGATGCTGGCCGAGATCGACGGCTGCGCCGGGCCCAGCGCAAACGGCCGGTTCAGCAGGTTCAGCATGCCCTGGACGATGCGGTCGACGCCCTCGGCGCGCGCCAGGCCGGACAGCAGCACGATGAATTCATCGCCGCCCAGCCGCGCCACCGTGTCGGTGGCGCGCACGCAGGCGCTGATGCGGCGCGCCGCCTCGACCAGCAGGGCGTCGCCGTGTTCGTGGCCGAGGGTGTCGTTGACGGCCTTGAAACCGTCCAGATCGATGAACAGCAGCGCCAGCTGCTGGCCGGCGCGGCGCGCCTTCCTGATTTCCTGCGCCAGCCGGTCCTGGAACATGTGGCGGTTGGGCAGCGCGGTCAGGGCGTCGAAATTCGCCTGCTGCCAGACCAGCTCGGCCGAGGCGCGGCTGGCGGTGATGTCGCTGACCAGCGCCAGCGCGCCGCGGTAGCCGCCGTCCTGGTCGAAGATCGGATTGCTGGCCAGCGTGGCCCACAGCTCGGCGCCATCCTTGCGGATGAACTTGAATTCGTGGCGCTCGGCCACGCCCTGGCGCCGGCGCGCGATGTTGCGCTCGAGCAGGGCGCGGCCCTCGCCATCCATGAACGCCACCAGCGGCTGTTCCAGCATCTCTTCGATGCTGTAGCCCAGCATGCGCGCCATCTTGGGATTGACGAAGCTGGTACGGGCGGCGGCGTCGATTTCCCAGATGCCCTCCTCGGCATTGTGGACGATGCGGCGGAAGCGCTCCTCGCTGCGCTCCAGCGCTTCCAGCTTGCCCTCGGCCGGTTCCAGCACCACGCGGATGGCCTGACCGCCGGGGTCGGCGCTGGCGCGCAGCGTGACCGGGAAGCCGGGCGGATGGTGCGGGCGCTGCAGTTGCAAATTGCAGGCGACCGGCTCGGCGCTGCCGGCGGCATGCTGCAACAGGCCGTCGAAATCGTCGTGGAAGCGCGGCGCCACGAACTGGCGGAAGGCGGCGCGTTCGGGGTTGGTGCGCTCCAGGCCCAGCTGGTCGGCGCCGACCACGTTCATCTGCAGGATGGTGGTGTCGCGCGCCAGCAGGAAATAGCCGACCGGCGCCAGCAGCCAGGCATCGTGGAACCAGGCGGGTTCGGCGCGGAACTCCACCGGCGTCTGCCCTTCCATGGCGCTCGCCAGCATGCCCAGCCCGGCCGGTTGCGTGTGCACAGTCGTCTCCATACACCCCCTTCTCTGATGTCATCAGACTAACATCAGCGCCCGGGGATGTCGAGCAAACAACTTAGCGGTGCCCGTGCGCGCGGTTCAGGCGTTGTTCGGCGCGCCGCTGCAGCGCTTCGAACAGCAGGCTCAGCATCCAATAGATCAGCGCGGCGGCGAGGTACAGCGGCAGCGGCTGGAAGGTGGTGGAAATCACTTCCTTGGTCGCCAGCATGAGTTCTGTCAGGGTGATCACCGACACCAGCGAGGTGTCCTTGATCAGGCTGATCAGGGTATTGCTCATGGCTGGCACCGCCACCCGCAGCGCCTGCGGCAGCACCACGTGGCGCAGCGTGGCCCAGTAGCCCAGGCCCAGGCTGTAGCTGGCCGCCCACTGCCCCTTGCTGACGGCGGCAATCGCGCCGCGCAGGCTCTCGGACAGGAAAGCGCCCGAATTCAGGCTCAGCGCCAGGATGCCGGCGGTCACCGGCGTGAATTCGATGCCGACGCTGGGCAGGCCGTAATAAATCACGAACATTTGCACCAGCAGCGGCGTGCCGCGCATCAGGCTGACATAGAGATTGGCCGGCCAGGTCAGCACGCGGTATGGCAGCATGCGCAGCACCGCCACCGGGAAGGCGATCAGCATGCCGCCGACCATCGCCGCCAGCGCGAACAGCACCGTGTAAGCGGCGCCGCGCAGCATCACCGGCGCGGCTTCGCGCAGCAAGTCCAGCAACTCAGACCACGCCATGCTTACGGCGCCCTGCTGACGTCAACGCCGAACCACTTGAGCGAGATGGCTTTCAGGCTGCCGTCGGCGGCGGCGTCGGCCAGCGCCTTGTCGATGGCCTGCTTGAATTGCGGATTATGCTTCTGGAACGGGATGCCCATGCGCTCGACCGCGCCGACCTGGGCGCCTGCCTTGATCGGCAGTTTCGAGATCTTCAGCAGATAGGCCGACATCAGGCTGTCGTTCAGCGCCGCGTCGATGCGGCCCGAAGCCAGGTCGGACATGGTGTCCGGCGCAGCCGCATAACTGCGGATCTCGATGCCGGGCACGGCCTTGGCCTGCTGCTCGTAGACGCTGCCCTGCCCCACGCCCAGCTTCTTGCCCTTCAGATCGGCCAGCGTCTTGTAGGCGGCGGTCTCGTTCTTGCGCACGATCAGCTGCGGAATCGAATAGATATACGGCACGGAAAAATCGAAGGCTTGCTCGCGCTTGGGATTGATGCCGACCTGGGACACGATGACGTCATACTTGTTGGCCGCCAACCCGGCCAGGATGCTGGCCCATTCGCTGGTGACGAACTCGGCTTTGACGCCGAGCTTGCCGGCGATCAGGCGCGCCACGTCGACGTCGTAACCGGCCAGTTCGCCGTTCTTCTCGCGGTAGTTGAAAGGCGGATACGTCCCCTCCAGCGCCACCTTGAGCGTGCCGCGCGCCTTGACGGTGCCCAGCAGGTCGGCCGCCATGGCCGGCAGCGCGAGGGAGAAAGACAGCGCCAGCGCCGCCGGGGCCAGCTTGAACATGAAATCGCGTTTGTGCATGAATTTCCTTTTTATTATCGAGGCTACCAGGCGCCCATGCGGCGGCGCACGCCGAAGTCATGGCCGACCACCAGCATGGAACTGGCGATCAGACCGCTCAGTCCTATCATCAGCTGCACCAGCTTATCGTCGGGCAGCACCCACAAACGTCCGGGCGGGGGTTCGCTGACGCACGCGGCAGCCATGATCAGGGGCGCCACCCACGCCGCTTCGGACGTAACATCCAATATCACCGCGCCGTCCTGGGTGGTCTGCAGATAAATCTCGCCGCCCTCGGCCAGCGTGAAACACACGCCATAGCCGGTTTCATGCTTGCCGATGTGCTGCTGCATGGCCTGGTTATGTTCCTCGATCCACAATTCCACGTCGGCGGGCGTTTCCAGTCCGCTCCACGGTACGGGGCGGAAACGTGGCGGCTCCTGATTGTCTTGCATAGCGATCCTTGATTGAGCAAGCCGCCAGTGTAATCGAAAGGAGAAGGAATGATGAAGACCAAGCGTTATGTTTCGGAATTCGAACAATTCATGGATGGCTTCCTGCGCCAGCATCCCGAGGTCGGACGCGACCAGCAGCTGGGCTGGCGCATCTGGTGGGAGCGCCCGGTCAGCATGCGCCAGGTGGACAGCGAAAGCGCCGCCAACAGCGCAACCCGGCGCTCCTACTACTACGACTAGCCCTTCCAGGTGCGCTGCAGGCCGGTGTCGGCGTGGATCCAGCCGCCTTTCGGGCCGGCGCGGTAATAAAAACCGACGCCGCCCTGGCGGAAACTCTTGACCAAACCGCCGAGCACCTCGGCATTCAGGTTGGCGATGCGGATGTCGGCCGCGCGGCCGACCATGTGCAGCGACTGGCGCGCGGCCGGCACGCCGGCTTCGCGCAGCTTCTGGTTGGAGGCCGGCGTGCGGTAGCCGGAAAGAATCTCCAGCGGCGCATCGATGCCGTAACGCTGCACGAACGCCTGGGTGCCCCACAGCGTCTCGAACAGCTTGGGATCGATCAGGTGGGTTTCCTTGCCGTTGACGTCGCGCAGGATGTGGCACAGATCCTGGTAAGCCGATTCGATGATCTCGCCATCTTTCCAGTACAGCAGCTTGGCGCGCTCGCCGCTTTGCGGCCGTATCACCGACAGGGTGCGTGGGCGCAGCCAGAATTCCAGGTCCAGCGCCTGGGCGTCGAAGATATCGGGCGGCGGCTCCATCGCGCCGGCCATGCCGGACGGCGCCGGCTGATCGGCCGCGCGCGGCATCTCGG
>NZ_SPVG01000166.1 GCF_004614165.1 Duganella callida
GTCCAACGGCGCCGGTCTTTGCGCCGCCGCCGTTGGACGTGGTGGCTGCGTCGGCCTCCGCCACCTTGCCGGCCATGCCGGCGCCGAGCGCTCCGCCGCCGCGCCTGGTCACCTCGCCCGAGCCCAATGGCGAAGCCGCCATCTTCAGCATGGATGGCCTGATGCGCGTGATGGGCAAGGACGCCAAAGGCCGCGCCACCGTGTTCAAGATGGTACGCGGCGCGCTGGACAGCGGCATGGATCCGGTCGATCAGGCCGGCGTCGCCCTGCGCGAAGGCCGGCTGCGCGATGCCGCCCGGCTGTTCCACGGGCTGCGCGGCGCGGTCGGCGTGCTCGGCGCCAAGCGCCTGATCCAGGCCACGCTGGCTGCCGAAGAAGCCATCCACGAACAGCGCATCGACGAATTCGACCTGCGCCTGCAGACCGTGCGCGCCGAACTGGCGCAGACCCTGACCCAGGCGCGCGCCTGGCTGGACCGTCAGCCGGCCTGAGCTCCGCCAACTAAGCGATTTTGCAACTTTTATGCAACATTCTCGCCTTGCGGACACTTCCGTGAATCATATTGATAATAATTCGCATTTACGAATTCGGATTTTGTAGCTACAATCTTACTCATTTTTACACCTACCCTCGGCAAGCCAGCAGCCAGCCGGCTCTTAAAAATGAGAAAGAAGCAGATGGCAATGATCAAGAGTCGCAAACACGCGCAGACGCGCTTCAACCAACACATGAGCGCGGCGCTGGCCGCGATGCTGCTGCCGGTGGCGGCCCACGCGGCCGACGCCCCGTCGGCCACCGACAGCGCCGAACAGAAACCGCAGACCCTGCAGGAAGTGCAGGTCAACGGCTCGCGCGAAAACGACTTCAAGGCGGAACGGGCCTCGTCGGCCAAGTACACCGAAAAACTGGTCGACACCGCCCAGACCCTGACCGTCATCAAGAAGGAGCTGATCGAACAGCAGGGCGCCACCACCCTGACCGAAGCGCTGCGCAACACGCCCGGCGTGGGCGCCTTCTTCCTGGGCGAGAACGGCTCCACCAACACCGGCGACGCCATCTACATGCGCGGTTTCGACGCCTCCGGCAGCATCTATGTCGACGGCGTGCGCGACATCGGCTCGATCGCCCGCGACACCTTCAACATCGAACAGATCGACGTGCTGAAAGGCCCGGCCGGCACCGACAACGGCCGTTCCTCGCCAACCGGTTCGATCAACCTGGTCACCAAGCAGCCGCTGCTGGAAAACGCCTACCAGGCCTCCTTCACCGGCGGCAGCGGCAAGCAGAAGCGCGGCACCGCCGACATCAACACCGTGATCAGCGCCGACCAGGGCATGGCCTTCCGCCTGAACGTGCTGGACCAGGACAGCGGCAATCCGGCGCGCGACGTGGTCAAGAACAAGCGCTGGGCCGTCGCGCCCTCGCTGGCTTACGGCCTGAACAGCGCGACCCGCTTCTACCTGGACCTGCTGCACGTCAAGCAGAACAACATTCCGGACGGCGGCGTGCTGACCATCGGCCTGCCCGGCTACACCTCGCCCGATACCACCCGTCCATTCCTGAGCAACGCGCCGCGCGTCGATCCGAAAAACTTCTACGGCTCGACCCTGGACCACGACGACGTCAAGGCCGACATGGTGACGCTGAAGATCGAACACGACTTCGCCGGCGGCGCCAAGCTGGTCAACACCAGCCGCTATGGCAAGACCACCGAGAACTATCTGCTGACCTCGTTCATGGCCACCGCCGCCAACCTGATCACGCCGAATCCGGCCGATCCGTCGACCTGGTCCATGAAGCGCACCAACCTGACCTTCAAGGATCAGGTCAACGAAATCCTGGCCAACCAGACCACCATCACCGCCGACTTCGCTACCGGCGAGGTCAAGCACACCGTGGTGGGCGGCTTCGAAATCACCAACGAGAAGCAGCAGAACTACACCTGGGCCGCCACCGGTGGCACGGCGCTGCCGAACACCAGCATCTACCAGCCGAATCCGGGCGCCGCGGTCAAGGTGACCTACGCCCGCAACGGCGCCCGCGGCCTCGGCGAGACCACCACCGAAAGCCTGTACGTGTTCGACACCGCCAAGATCGGTGACAAGTGGATCATCAACGGCGGCGTGCGCGTCGACCACTACAACACCACCTACAACGGCGTGACCGTGCAGGGCACCGCCACGCCGCAGACCATCCCGGTCGGCACCCTGCTGGCCAGCTCGCTGGAAAGCGGCGACAACCTGGTCAACGGCAAACTGTCGGTGGCCTACAAGCCGACCGCCGACAGCAGCGTCTACGGCCTGGTGGCCAGCTCGAAATCGCCGCCGGGCGGCACCACCTTCAGCCTGAGCAGCGCCGCCAACAGCGCCGCCAATCCGAACTACGACCCGCAGAGCACCACCAACTATGAAGTCGGCACCAAGTGGGATCTGCTGCAGCAGAAGCTGTCGTTCTCGGCCGCCTTGTTCCGCACCGACGTCAAGAACGAAATCGAAGTCGACCCGACCAACCCGGCCGTGTACTACCAGAACGGCAAGAAGCGCGTGCAGGGTATCGAACTGGGCGTGACCGGCGAGATCATGCCGAAGTGGCTGGTCAGCGCCGGCTACACCCACCAGAACACCGAAGTGGTGTCGGGCAAGGTGGTGACCGCGGCCGGCGAAAACCAGCTGAGCTACACGCCGAAACAATCGTTCACGCTGTGGACCTCGTACACGCTGCCGTTCGGCCTGCAGGTGGGCGGCGGCGCCCGCTTCAGCGACAAGCTGATGCGCGGTACCGACGGCGCCATCGGCACCCCGGCCTACGCCGATTCGTACTGGGTGTTCGACGCCATGGCGGCCTACCCGATCAACAAGAACATCGATCTGCGCCTGAACGTCTACAACCTGGGCGACAAGGATTATGTGCAGGCGATTAACAAGTCGGGTTATCGTTACACCCCGGGCGCACCGCGTTCGGCCAGCCTGACGGCCAACTTCAAGTTCTGAGCAGCGGTTCCCGATTCCGCTTTGCCGGCCCCGTCGCTGTTGGTAGCGGCGGGGTTTTTCGTTTCAAGGAGTGACATCATGATGCTGCATATCCCGGAAGTGCTGAGCCGCGAACAGGTGGCCGAGATGCGCCGCCGCCTGGATGCCTCGGACTGGATCGACGGCCGCGCCACGGTCGGCGAGCAGGGCGCCAAAGTCAAGCAGAACCGCCAGCTGCCCGAGCAATCGCCGCTGGGCCTCGAGCTGGGCCAGATCGTGCTGCAGGCGCTGGCCGCCAATCCGCTGTTCTTCTCGGCCGCGCTGCCGCTGCGCACCATCCCGCCGCTGTTCAACTGCTATGCCGGCGGCGAGCATTACGGCGCCCACGTCGACGGTTCCATGCGCCGCATCCCCGGCAGCGGCGAATGGGTGCGCACCGACGTGTCCAGCACCCTGTTCCTCAGCGATCCGGACGAATATGACGGCGGCGAACTGATCGTCACTGACGCTTATGGCGAACACGAAGTGAAACTGCCGGCCGGCGACCTGATCGTCTATCCCGCGACCAGCATCCACCGCGTCGAGCCGGTGACGCGCGGCGCCCGCGTCTGTTCCTTCTTCTGGACCCAGAGCATGGTGCGCGACGACCACCGCCGCAGCCTGCTGCTGGAGCTGGACCAGAACATCCAGAGCCTGCGCGCGCGCATCGGCGACTGCCCGGAACTGGTGGGCCTGACCGGCCACTACCACAACCTGCTGCGCCAGTGGAGCGAGGCTTAGCGGCTATCCAAGCAGCCTGCAGCGTCGGTGCAGCGGCTTACTAGGCCAGGTCGTAGCGCGCCAGCGCGCGGCGCTTGCTGCCGTCGGCCTCCATCGCCGCCATGGCTGCGCAACGAGGCGACTTGACGGCAGGTGGACAGCACGGTTCGCTCTAGGCCAGCGCTTTCAGCTGGCCCTTGGCCACGCCGGCCAAGGTTTGCGCCAGGAACACCACGATGGTCACGCTGGCCACGGCCAGGATCACCAGCGCAATGCCGTTGGTCAGCGCGCTGGGCGCGTGGTCGGCGTAGCGGATCGCGGCGCCGGCCGATGCCGCCAGCGGGAAGCTGGCGGCCCACCACGATACGCGGAACGGCGAGCAGTGCGGCAGGTGACGCAGACGGCCCAGCAGCACGGCCAGCACGAACACCATCAGCATGTACAGCACTTCCGCGAACAGGTCGATGTTGCCGGTGGTGGTCACGTAGGCGCTGAAACCGACCGAGAACGGCGCCACCAGGATCAGCAGCGACGGTTGCAGCGGCGCCGCCAGCGGCTCCTCCATCGCCAGGCGCTGGAAGATCAGGGTGAACAGCGGCACCGCGAAGAACAGGCCGACGGCCAGGCCGAACACCATCACTTCATGCAAGCCTTGCCATTGCAGTTGCGGCACCGCCAGCGGCACGTCCAGCATGCCGACCACCGGCACGATCCACGCCGGTGCCACGTGGTTGGCGGCCTGGCGCACCGTCATCCAGCGCATCACGATCACCCAAGCCAGGGCGGTCATGCCGACCGCGCCCAGCACCCACGACAGGCGCGCCAGCGGCAGGCTGTATTCGCTCAGCAGGAACGGCATCAGCAGCAGGCTGATCATTGGCGTGCCGAACAGGTTGGAGGCGATCGGGTGATTGAATTCGGCCTTGACCGCGTCCCAGCCGGCGAACGCCTTGATGCCGTAGGCGACCATCAGCGCCACGAACGCCGCGATGGCCGCCGCGCCGATGGTCTGGCCGATCCAGGCCGGGGCGCCGAAGTGCTGATGCGCGAGCCGCCAGGCGACCGACAAACCGGTCAAGCCCATGACGCCGCCGAACATGCCTACCGGCAGGTAAGAAAGAGTAGAAGTCTTGTTTTCCATGATGGTCTGCCTGCAAAAAGGTGATGCGCCATTGTGCGGGCAAACAACATGGATGGGCATGCCTCTAAGGTGCGACTTCTTGCTCTTTCGTCTCGACGCTCACCGCTCAGAGCTCCAGCACCAGCCTGCCGGGCTGCGCCCAGGACACGCAGGTGCACATGCCCTGGCTGCGCATGGCCGGCGTCAGGCAGACGTCGCGGTGCAGCGGTTCGCCCGCCAGCACCGGCGTGTAGCAATTGCCGCATTCGCCGCGCTTGCAGTCGTAGGAGACGAACACATCGGCGGCGATCAGCGCGTCGAGGATGGACGTGCCGGGCTGCACGTCCAGCGTCAGTTGCGACAGCGTCAGTTCCACCGTCAGCGGCGCGTCGCCCTGCTGCGCCCGCGCGCCGAAGCTTTCGAAATGCATGGCCTGCGCAGGCCAGCCCAGCGCCGTGGCGGCCTGCGCCAGCGCCTGCAACAGCGCGGCCGGACCGCAGGCGTAAAACGCGTCGCCGTCGCGGTAGGGGCCGAGCAGCGCCGCCAGGTCGGCGCGTCCCGTCTCCTGCGACAGGTGCGGCACGATGGTGGCGTGCGCGATGACCTGCAATTCGTCCAGCAGCACCAGCCGTTCGCGGCTGTGCGCCAGGTAGTGCAGCTCGAACGGCCGGCCCAGCGCGTGCGCCATCGACAGCATGGGCGTGATGCCGATGCCGCCGGCAATCAGCAGCGTGCGGCCGGTCGCCGGCACCAGCGGAAAGGTGTTGAACGGCCCGCTCAGTTCCAGCGTGGCGCCGACCGCCATGGCGTCGTGCAGGAAACGCGAGCCGCCCTTGCCGCCGGCCTCGCGCTGCACGACGATGCGGTAGGTCTTGGCGTCGCCCGGCTCGCCGATCAGCGAGTAGGAATTTTCGAAATCGCCGAAGCGCAGCGTGACGTGGGCGCCGGCCTGCCACGGCGCCAGCGGCGCGCCATCCTGGCGGCGCAGGCGGAATTCCTTCACGGTGTCGCCATGGGCGATGATGTCGGTGATCAGATAGCGCATGATGTCCGCCTCAGCCCGGATTGAACGGCGACGCGTCCAGGTATTCCCATTCCAGCTGTTGCGGCACGTCGCGCAGTATCCATTGCTCGACCTTGAATTCCCAGAAGCGCGCGGTGCCGCCGGTCTGGTTGTCCGGATCGTCCTGGTTCCAGTAGAGCGTGGCCGTCCCGGTCAGCTGCAGCAGCTGGCCATGGACGAAATCCGGGATGCACAGGCCGGCGCGCGGATCGACTTCCCAATTGCCCAGCGTGTTGAACAGGCTGTTGCCGTGGAAGTCGGGGATGCGCAGCGTGCTGTCGTCGACGCGACGGACGAAACCGGCCGTGCCGCCGCGATGCGAGGCGTCGGCACCGCTGTCGGCATGGTGGCTGGCGACGAAAATGGTATCGGCCTGGGCGATGATCTGTTCCACCGTGCCACGCAGCACCGTGCCGCGCGCCTCCGAGCCCTGGCGGCCACTGTCGCCCATCTGGCGCAGGTGGCGGCGCTGGATGTATTTGGGGCAGTTCGGATAGGCCTCGCGGATCGCCACCTCGACGCCCTGCGCGTCGTAGCGGCGCACGGTGCCGTTGACGCGGTAACGCCGGCGTGAACCGAGCTCGATGAACAGCAAGCCGAGGTCGGACCCGGCAAGCAGATTGCTCCACAGCGGATCGGTCTGGTCACGTTCGCTGTCGGCGACATCGATGCTGATCGCGCTGCCGTCACCGGTATGCAGAAAGCCTGGTTTGCCGAACACCAGCGACGACCACACGTGGCCGGCCGCGTCGGTGCTGGCCAGCGCCACCATGAATTGCTTGCCGATGAAGGGCCGGGCGCCGGCGATCACGGTCTCGCTCAGCACGGTGATATTGCGGTCGGCGACGGCGGCTTCGCCGGCGCGTAACTGCACGGCGCGCTCGCCGGCGTGAAAACTGCTCGAATAGCTCATGACGGTCTCCTGAATTGCGGATTGCTGACGGAGACAGTTTGCGAAATAATCACCCAAACAAGAATACCCGCCAGCAGCAAGTCAGTATTTCGCCAAGAGGAATGAATGGATCAGTTGCACCTGATGAAAGTGTTTGTCGCCGTGGGCGAGGAGGAAAGCTTTGCCGGCGCGGCCCGCAAGCTGGACCTGTCGCCGGCCGCCGTCACCCGCGCGATCGCCGGGCTGGAGGAGGAACTCGGCGTCAAGCTGCTGCTGCGCACCACCCGCCACGTGCGCCTGACCGAGGCCGGCAGCCGTTACCTGGACGACACGCGCAACATCCTGGCCAGCATCGCCGAGGCCAACCAGGCCGCCGCCGGCGTCAACGCCACGCCCAAGGGCAATCTGTCGGTAACCGCCTCGGTGCTGTTCGGCAAAGCCTTCGTCACGCCCAGCATCGTGCGCTATCTGCAGGCCTATCCCGAGGTCGAAGTCTCGGCCTACTTCCTCGACCGCGTGGTCAACCTGGTGGAAGAGGGCATGGACGTGGCGGTGCGCATCGGTCACCTGCCCGATTCCAGCATGAAGGCGCTGCGCGTCGGCCAGGTGCGGCGCGTGCTGTGCGCCGCGCCGGCCTATCTGGCGGCGCACGGCGTGCCGCAGCATCCGGCCGATCTGCTGCGCCACACCGTGATCGCGGCCAGCAATGTTTCGCCGCGCGTGGAATGGAAGTTCGGCGCGGTCGACGATCCCACGCTGGTGCGCATGAAGCCGCGCCTGACCGTGACCAGCAACGACGCCGCCATCGAAGCCGCCGCCTCCGGCCTGGGCATCTGCCGCCTGCTGTCGTACCAGATCGCCGAGCAGGTGGCCGCCGGGCGTCTGCAGATCATCCTCCAGGATTACGAGGAAGCGCCGTGGCCGGTCCACGTGCTGCACCGGGAGAGCAAGTTCGGCTCGACCAAGGTGCGCAACTTTATCGACATGCTGGCCGACGATTTGCGCGCGCAACCGGCCCTGAATTGATCATTCCGATTCAAGAAACAATCTATTGATTTCAGCGCTGTTTTTCTCTCCTTCCGCAATGCCTAGAATGGCTGCACCAACTCACCGAAAAGGAGAATCACCATGAAAGCAGCCATCATCATCCTGTCCGATCCCAAAGCCGGCGAAGAAGCGCTGGGCCGCATGTTCAACGGCCTGGCCGCCGCCTATGACTTCAAGCAGAAGGGCACCGAAGTCGGCATCTATTTCGAGGGCACCGGCACCCGCTGGCCCGGCGCGCTGGCCGACAAGGCCCATCCTATCCACGCGCTGTACAAGGCGGTGGAAGACAAGGTGGTGGGTGTGTCCTGCGGCTGCGCCGACGTGTTCGGCGCGCGCGAGGAAGTGGAAAAGGCCGGCTTCGACCTGATCACCGACAACAGCGTGCCCGGCACCTCCGGCCTGCCGAGCATCGCCCAGATCGTCGCCGACGGCTACACCGTGTTCAACTTCTGATCGCGCTCAGGCGACGTCGAGCGGATCCGACACCACGGCCGTGCGTTCGGCCAGGTCGGCGATTTTCGACAGGTAGTGCTTGAAATGGGGCGTCTCGCGGTGCGCCGCCACGGCGGCGTGATCGCGGTACAGCTCGTCCAGCACGAAGCGGCCTGGATCGGCATGATCCTGCCAGACATCCCAGCGCAGGTTGCCGGGCTCGGCGCGGCAGTGCGGCGCCATGCCCAGCAACAATTCCTTCAGGGCGTCGGCCTGGCCGGGACGGGCGGGCAGCAGCGCGGTGATTTTGACGGTCATCTTCTTCCTTTCCGGTGGTCTGATGCCATCAGTCTACGCCGAGCCCGCGGCCTAGGCCAGCGTCCAGCGCGAGACCGCCTTGACGCCATAGGTCACGATCAGGGTGACCAGGCCGGCCAGGCCCAGCACGCAAATGCACTGGCTGATCCACAGGGCGGTGCCGGCATGGCGCTGCGCCAGCCGCCACAGCAGCGCCAGCCCGGCCAGGCCGGCAGTCAGATACGACAGGCTGCGGTGATGTCCCATGATTACCACCTCCGGCTGATCGCTTCCGCCATCATGATGGTGGTGACATTGGTCGCCACCGACGGGATCTCGGGCATGATCGAGGCGTCGATCACGTGCAGGCCGTCCACGCCATGCACCTTGCCGGCGGCGTCGACCACCGCGCGCGGGTCGCCGGCGCGGCCCATCGCGGCCGTCGAGGTAGGGTGGGCGTAACCGTCCACCGAGGCGAGCACCGCCCGTTCCAGCGCGGCGTCGTCCTCGACATCCCAGCCCGGGCTCAATTCCAGCGCCAGCGCATCGCTGAACGGCGCGGTCTTGCCGATGCGGCGCGACAGCCTGACCGCTTCCAGCATGCGGCGCAGGTCGCCGCGGTCCTGGAAGAAGTTGTAGCGTATCAGCGGCATGGCGCGCGGGTCGCGGCTGGCCAGCGTCACCTCGCCCACCGAATCCGGCAAGGTCACCGCGCAGGCCAGCACGATCGCACCGCCGGTCGGGCTCTGCAACGGATCGAAGATGTGGGTGCCGGAGATGTGCAGGTCCAGCTCGCCGGCGCGCGCCTCGCTGGAGGCGGTCCAGATGATGGCGCCGGCCACCGGGTTCATGCCGCCCACTTCCGGCTTGAGCGCATACACGTTGTAGTAGAACGGATGCTCCTTCAACCCCTGGCCGACGGGCGCGTCGTGCAGCAGCGGGATGTCCAGCTGCGTCAGGTGCGCGGCCGGGCCGATGCCCGAGCGCATCAATATCGCCGGGCTGCCGAAAGCGCCGGCCGACAGGATGATCTGGCCGCCATCGATGATCTCGCCGTTCAGCAGGCGCACGCCGGTGGCGCGGCGGCCGCTGAAGATCACGCGGTCGACCTCGGCGCCGCCCATGATCGCCAGATTGGGCCGCGCGCGCACCTCGTCGCTCAGGTAGGCCATGCCGGTATTGATGCGGCGGCCATCGACCACGTTCAGCGGATACGGCGCCACGCCATGTTGCTCGGCGCCGTTGAAGTCGCTGACGCGCGCCACGCCGGCCGCCTGCGCGCCGCGCACGAAGGCGCGCATCGACGGCGTGATTTCCTCCATGCTGCGCTGGCGGATCGGCAACGGTCCGCTGCGGCCGTGCCAGGCGTCGTCGCCGCTCGGCGTGTTTTCCAGCGCCTTATACACCGGCAGTACATCCTCCCAGCGCCAGCCCTCGATGCCGCGCGCGCTCCAGCGCGCGAAGTCGGATGGCCGGGCGCGCATGGCGACCGCGGCGTTGACGCCCGAACTGCCGCCCAGTACCTTGCCGCGGATCGCGTTCACGTCATGGCCCAGGCCGGCGTGATCC
This sequence comes from Duganella callida, assembly GCF_004614165.1. GTDB lineage: Bacteria > Pseudomonadota > Gammaproteobacteria > Burkholderiales > Burkholderiaceae_D > Rugamonas > Rugamonas callida. The sequence continues at coordinate 10,149 of NZ_SPVG01000166.1, forward strand.
TGGGTGTGGTAGCCCCAGTCGTGCGCGCGGTCGCCGCCGACGCGGTTGGCGTTGGCGATCACATCCGGATAGGCCGCCGGCGCGTACGCCGGCCCGGCTTCCAGCAGCAGCACGCGGCGACTGCAGTCCGCGCTCAGCCGGTTGGCCAACACGGCGCCGGCCGAGCCGCCGCCGACGATCACCACATCAAAAGTCGTTGTCATGGTCATTCTCCCTGGTGAAAAGCGTTGCGTAAAAACTGGGCGGCGCGGTCGAGCGCGACGCGGCTGCTGTCGAGGTGGGCCACGTCCAGCTGAAACACGTGGTGCATGGCTTCCCAGATCTCCAGCGCGGTGGACACGCCGGCCCGTTCGGCGCGGGCGGCGAACTGGAGCGCATCGTCGTACAGGCGTTCGTCGGTGCCGACCTGGATCAGCAGCGGCGGCAAGCCCGCCATGTCGCCGAACAGCGGCGAGGCCAGCGGGTCGCGCGCTTCGTAGCCGCCCAGATAGCGGGCGGCACAATCGTGCAGGTAGTCGCGGCCGATCAGCGGATCGGTCACGGCCGGGTCGGTCATCGAGGCGCCGGTGAACGCCAGGTCGGTCCACGGCGAAAACACCACGCCGGCCACCGGTGCCGCCGCAGCCCCCGCTGCGCGCGCCAGCTGCTGCAGCGTGACCAGGGTCAGGCCGCCGCCGGCCGAATCGCCGACGATGGCGATCCGCGTGCAGCCTTGCGCCTGCAACCAGCGCCAGGCACGCAGCGCCGCGTCCGGCGCGGAAGGCAGGCTGGCTTCCGGCGCCAGCGGATAATCGATCACCAGCGCCGGCAGCCCGGTGCGGCTGACCAGCTGGCTGACGAAGCCGCGGTAAGCCTGCGCCGAACCGAGCACGTAACCGCCGCCATGCAGGTACAGCAGCGCCTGTTTTGTATCGGCGCTGGCGGCGGGGCGCACCCACCAGCCGCGCACGCCACTATCCTCGACGGCTTCCAGTTGCACGCCGGCGGCCAGCGGACAGGCGCCGATGAAGCTGTCGTAGACGGTGCGCGGGCTGCCGCCGGCGGTGGCCCAGAAAGTGGCGAAATGGTCGCGCAGCGCCCGTTCGCGCGCGCGTTCCGGTTCGGTGATGCGGAAAGTGGTGGTCGGCATGGCGGTCTCCTTGGTCAGGCGGGAATCTCGCCGAACTTGCCTTCGACATAGTCGGCAAGCGTGCGGCGCACGTCGGCCGCGCTGGACATCACCAGCGGGCCATGTTTGATGAACGATTCGCGGATCGGCCGGGCGGCCAGCAGCACGAAGTGGCAGTTTTCGCCGGCCTGCAGCAGCACGTCGGCGTCGGCGCCGGCGGCCACGGTGGTGGCGCTGCCGGCCGGCAGCGCGCGCCGCTCGTCGCCGCAGTGCACGGTCAGCGCGCCGGCCACGGTGTAGATCCAGGCCTGGCGGCCTTGCGGCAGATGGTGGCTGAAGCGCGCCTGCGCCTGCAGCACGCCGTCCAGCATGGTCATTTCTTCCGGTGTATCCTCGGCGCCGGTGACGCCGCCGCTCCGGCCCAGCACCACACGCACGCGCTGGCCTGGTCCTTCGAGCAGCGGCACCTCGGCCGCCGCCACCCGCAGCGCGCACGCCGCCGCTTTTTTCAGATGCGCCGGCAGGTTGACGAAGATCTGCAGCGCGTGGATGCGGCTGTCGTCGCCCGGACGCTCTTCGTGCACCGCGCCGCGCGCCGCCGTCAGCCAGTACAGATCACCGGCCTGCAGCGCCAGGTTGTGGCCCAGCGTGTCGCGGTTGAGAAAGCTGCCGGTCGCATCCTCGAACAATGCCGTCACCGCCGAGATGCCGGCGTGCAGGTGCGGTTCGAAGGTGGGCGCGGTCATGACGAAGTCGTCCACCATCAGCAACGGATCCATGCGCCCGTCGAACATCTCTTCCGAGAAATGGTTGGCGATGAAGCCGTCGCCGATCCGGTGCACCACGCCGGCGACCGCCGGCCCCAGTCTTGCTGTTGTCTTACTCATGTCATTCCCCTCACGTTGTCGTTGAGGGCAATGTACGGGATCGCTTATCGGCCGAGAAGCCGGCCAAATCGCGACTTAGCGTCCAATCGGTTGGACGATCTACAGCAACACGGTTTTAGGACATTCGGCCGCCAGGTGGTCGAGGAAGGCGCGCACCGAAGGCAGCAGGCCCTTGCGGTAGGGGATCAGCGCGGTCAGGGTGGAATCGCCGGCGATCCAGTCCGGCAGCACGCGGCGCAGCGCGCCGGCCTGCACCGCCGCGCGGCACACATAGCTGGGCAGGGCAACGATGCCCAGGCCCTTGATGGCGGCCTGCTGCAGGCCAACCATGTCGTCGCCGAGCAGGCGCGGGGTCAGCGGCAGCACCACTTCCTCGCTTGGTTGACGCGCGTGGCGCAGCTTCCAGGCCGGCGCGACGTTGGTGCGCATCATGAACAGCGACGGATGGGAGCGCAGGTCATCCGGCGTCTGCGGCGTGCCGTGCTGTTCCAGGTAGCCGGCGCCGGCGAACAGAAACCACGGCATCGGCGCCAGCGTCTTCTGTACCAGGTTGGAATCGGGCAGCGGGTCGGTATGGGCGCGCACGGCAATGTCGAAGTTCTCGCCGACGATATCCACCGGGCGGTCGGCCGCGTGCGCCACCACGTTCACCTTGGGATACTTGAGCAGGAAGTCGCCGATCAGGTCGGCCAGGGCGAACTGCATGGTGGCCACCCCGGCCGTACAGCGCACGGTGCCGGTCGGCTCGCTCAGGCGGTTGCGGGCGGTCATCTCGGCCAGCTCGGCCTCGCGCAGCATGGCCACCGCGTGGCGGTAGAACTCTTCGCCGGCGTCGGTCATGCCGAAACGGCGCGAGGTGCGGTTCAGCAGGCGCACGCCGAGGTTGGCCTCCAGCTGCTGCATGCGGTGGCTCAGCGTGGATTTGGGGATGCGCAGCGTGCGGCCGGCCGCCGTGAAGCCGCCGCGGTCGACCACGTGCACGAAGAAATAAAAGTCGTTCAGGTCCAGCACAAATCCTCCATCGTCCAATGGGTTAGAAGCTGAGTTGCGATTTTGCCGGCTTCTAAGACGATGGTCCAGTGGCTAGCATGGATCCCGTAACGCCCCCATTCACTTGCACAGAGGAGTACCACCATGCACACCTACGAACCGCTGACCGCCGATAACGCCGCCCTGATCCTGGTCGACCACCAGGTCGGCCTGATGACCGGCGTACGCGACTACTCGACCGGCGAACTGAAACACAACGTGGTGGCGCTGGCCAAGGCCGCCAAGGCGCTGGGCCTGCCGATCGTGGTCACCACCACCGCCCGCGACAGCCTGTGGGGACCGACCTTCCCCGAGCTGGTCGACGCGCTGCCGGGCGTGGAAATCATCGACCGTTCCTCGGTCAACGCCTATGACGACGAGCGCGTCGCGGCCGCCATCCAGGCCACTGGCCGCAAGAAGCTGATCTTTGCCGGCATTTCGCTGGAAGTGTGCGCCGCCTTCCCGGCCATGACCGCGGTCGCCCGCGGGCTGGACGCGTATGTGGCGGTGGATGCCTCCGGCACCTTCAGCGACACCAAGCGCCAGGCCGGACTGTTACGCATGCAGCAGGCCGGCGTGGTCGTTTCCGACTACGGCACGCTGATGGTGGAAATTCTGAAGGACAACGGCCACCCGCAGTCGGGCGCCGTCTATGCCGCGCTGGACATGCCCTGGGCCACGCTGGTGGGCCAGATCGCCAGCGCGTACGCGGCAAAATAAACGCGGCCCGGCAACATCGCCGGGGCCGCATTGGCCGCTATCGGTGCGGACTCAGGCGAACAGCTTGTTGGCGGTCTTGGCGATCAGTTCGCCCTGGTGGCGGGCGCCGTCCAGTTCGATGGCGCTCGGCTGGCGCTGGCCCTGGCCACCGGCGATGGTGGTGGCGCCGTAGGGCGAACCGCCGACCACTTCGTCCAGCGTCATCTGGCCCTGATGGCTGTACGGCAAGCCGACGATGGTCATGCCGAAGTGCAGCAGGTTGGTGATGACCGAGAACAAGGTCATTTCCTGACCGCCGTGCTGGGTCGCGGTCGAGGTGAAGGCGCCGCCGACCTTGCCGTTCAGCGCGCCGCGCATCCACAGGCCGCCGGCCTGGTCGAGGAAGGCCGCCATCTGCGACGCGATGCGGCCGAAGCGGGTCGGCGTGCCGATGATGATGGCGTCGTAGTTGGCCAGGTCTTCAATGCTGGCGACCGGCGCCTGCTGGTCGATCTTGAAGTGGGCATTCTTGGCCACCTCGGCCGGCACCGTTTCCGGCACACGCTTGATGTCCACCTGCGCGCCGGCGGCGCGCGCGCCCTCCGCCACTGCATTGGCGAGGGTTTCGATGTGACCGTAGGACGAGTAGTACAGCACTAAAACTTTAGACATTGCGACTTCCTTTCTGAGTGATCGGCTGGGCCGGGTGGCCAGTGATGAGAAGTGTAATACTTCCTTATCGCCAATCAAATCCGTTAAAAGTCGTAATGTCCACGTTTGGCGTACCGCTGTCAGCGGGCGATGCCGTAGCGCGGCGCCGCCTGTTTCAGCGACAGGCGCGGCGCCATGTCGCGGCGCGCGGCTTCCCAGCGGTCCCATTCGGCCTTGTCGGGCAGCGGCGGAATCGTCACCAGTTCGCCCTGGTCGTAGCCGGCCAGCGCGGCGTCCACCAGGTCTTCCGTGGTCATGACGATTTCCGGCGGCAGGTTGGAGCTCGGCAGGCCGGCCACGTCCCAGAACGGCGTCGCGGTGGCGCCCGGCAACACGGCCTGGATGCGCACGCCCTTGTCCGCCAGCTCATGCTGCAGCGAGTGGCTGAACGCAAGCACGTACGCCTTGCTGCCGCCGTACACGCCATTCAGGATTTCCGGCGCGATGCCGACGATGGACGCGATGTTGATGATGGCGCCATTGCCGCGCGCCACGAAAGCCGGCGCCGCCGCGTAGGTCAGGCGCGTCAGCGCGGTGACGTTCAGCGACACCATATCCTCCATCGCATCCACATCGCTTTCCAGCAGCGGCTTGTGCGAACCGACGCCGGCATTGTTGACCAGCAGGGTGATGCTGGCATCGTGCTTCAGCACCTCCTCCACGCGGGCGAGATCGCGCTTGTCGTTCAGGTCGGCGGCGATGACTTCCACGTTGCGGCCGGTGCCATCGGTGAGGCGCCGGGCCAGCTGGCCCAGCTTGATCACGTTGCGTGCCACCAGGATCAAATCGTAGCCGCGGCGGGCCAGCCGGTCGGCGTACACGGCGCCGATGCCGGTCGATGCGCCAGTGATCAGTGCGGTGCCTTTGCTTGGGGTATGCATGTCGAACTCCTTGGTTTGATTGACCGCCATCAGCGGCGGCATGTATCCAAGATAAGGCGGGGTGGCGCTAACCGAAATGTCGCGGACAGGACGTTTTTCGGACATCCACCAACGCTAGGCCGTGGCCGCGCGCATGGCGCGCCGCATGGCCAGCGGCGGCTGACCGAAATGGCGCGTAAAGGCATCGCGCATGCGGCGCAGGTCGGCAAAACCGGTCTCCCTGGCCACCACTTCGATCGGGTGACGGCTCTGCTCCAGCATCAGCCGCGCCGATTCCAGCCGCAGCTTTTCGATGGCCTTGGCCGGCGACTGGCCGGTTTCCTCCTGAAACGCGCGGCTGAACTGGCGCGGGCTGAGGTTGGCCACCTCGGCCAGCTTTTCCACCGACAGCGGCGCGCGCAGGTTCTTTTCCGCATACGCGATGGCGTTCTGGATGCGGTCGGATTTCGGCGACAGCGCCAGCATTTCCGAGTGTTGCGACTGCCCACCGGTGCGCTTGTGATGCATCACCAGCTTGTGCGCGGTCGAGCGCGCCAGCTCGGCGCCCAGGTCTTTTTCCACCATGGCCAGCGCCAGGTCCAGCGCGGCGGTGGCGCCGGCCGAGGTCCAGATCGGGCCATCGATAATGAAGATGCGGTCTTCCTCCATCCTGATCGCCGGGTAGCGCTGCTGCAGCTCGCGCGCAATGAACCAGTGCGTGGTCACCCGGCGCCGGTCGAGCACACCGGCAGCCGCCAGCACGGTAACACCGGAACACGCCGAAGCCAGCCGGCGCACGCGGTGCATGCTCTGCCGAGCGAAGTCGAGCAAGCCGGACGTCAACTCAGGGTTGGCGTCGTTGCCGCCGACGAAGATCAGGGTGTCGAACGCGGCGTCGCTGAATGCCTCGGTCTGCAGCATCAGGCCTGACGAAGTCGGCACCAGCCCGCCGTTTTCCGACAGCAGGCTGACCGCGTACGCCGGCCGGCCCGCCGCCAGATTGGCGTACTCGAATACCGATTGCGCCGCCAGCCCGACCAGCTGGAATCCTGCCGCCACCACAAAACCTATGCGTTGCATGCTCATCTCCTTTATTTTTCAGCCGTCAGCGGCTGGTCCATCAAGCCGGCCGGCATGTGGCCGCCCAGTTGGGCTTCCCGACCAATCAGCGCGCGGTTTTTGTCGGCCAGGCGATCGTCGCCCAGCGTGGGAATGCGGCGCGCGTCGGTCTCGTAATTGAGCTCGCCGCGCAGCTGGGCAAATTGCGCGCTTCGGTGCTCGGGGCTGCGCGTGATGACCGACAACGCGGCGATGCGATGCGGACTCAGCGCGCGGCTGAAACGCGCGAAGCCGCGATAACGGAATTGCTCGTCGATCAGCCGGTCGCTGCGGCTGACCAGCGCCTGCATGAGTTCGTGCAGCAGCGCCGTGCGGCTGTGCTCGGCAAGCAGCAGCGTCAGCGCGACGTCTTCAAAGCCCGCGCGCGCGGCCGACAGCCGCAGATCGATCAGCATGCTGCCGTTGCGGCGCAGCGTGATGTCCTCCACCAGCAACGGCCGCTGGCCGAAACGGATGTCGGCCAGCCAATGCGCAATGCCAGACGCTTCCGGTGGTTGGTCGTGCAGCACCAGTTCGGGAAAGTGCGCCATCAGCGGCAGGTCGATATGCGTGCTGAACGGCGTGCCGGTACGCCCTGTGGCGGGATCGGTGATGGTCAGCAGTTCACGCACGTCGTGCTCGCAGGCTTTCTTGACGGCGAGAAAAGCGGTCTGTATCACTTCCGACGTCGGCTTGTAGCTTTCGATGCGCCACTTGCGGCCGTAGACCAGGCGCCGTTCGCCGGCGCCGCTCCGGCGCCGGTAGTTGTCCGGTCCCAGCGTGCCGACCTGCAGGTACAGGCCCTGCTCGTCATGGCCGCTGAACAGCAAAACATCCGCCACTGTCTCGATGTCGGCCAGGATGGCGGACACCGTGGTGGCGGTCTGATGGTACAGCAGATATTGTTGCGGTATCCAGCAGCTGCCGTTCGGCAGCTCGACGCTGGGCGCCAGCGGTATCGGCGTTTCGGCGCTGCCCAGCAGCTTGCGCGCTTCGGCGCGCTCGCTGCCGGCATACAGGGTGTGAACGTTGTCGGTCTCCATATCACTTCGACAGTTGCAGGTTGCCCGGCACCGCATCCGCGGCTTCGATGCGGCGCGCCGCCAGCTCCGACGTGACGATGGCCAGCACGAACAGGATCACGGCAAACAGGGCCAGATTGTGTCCGCCCAGCAGATGCAGGCCGGCGGCGCCTAGCACACCGGCGGCGGTGACGCCCAGATAGGTCGCGGCCGTATTCAGACCCAGCACGACCGGTGCGCTGGCCGGGGCCAGGCCCACCAGGCGGTATTGCTGCGGTCCCATGATGCCCCAGCCCGCCACACCCCAGACGGCAATCGCCAGCACCGACGACCACAGCTGGCCGCTGGCCCAGGGCAGGAGCGCCATGTCCGCCACCAGCACCGACAGCATCACCACCAGCACCCAGCGCGGGCCGAACCGGTCCAGCAGGCGCGACAGGACGACATTGGTCATGGTACCGCCCGAACCCCACAGCACCAGCAGGGCGCCGAACAGGGCGGTGCTGCTCAGCACGCGGTCGAACACCACCGAGAAGTAGGTATAGATGACGAAGTTTCCGGCCATGGCCAGCAGCGTTGTGGCCAGCACCAAACCGACACGAGTGTCACTGAGCGGCGCCAGGCGGTCACGCAGGCTGACCTTGGGCGGCATCGGGATCTCCTTCAGCAGCAGCGCGATGCCGGCCGCCGCGAGCAGCCCGACGACGGACACGAACACCATGGTCCAGCGCCAGTCGCCCAGGCCGCCGATCACGGTGCCGATCGGCGAACCGAGCGCGGTGGCGGCGGTCAGGCCGGCCAGGATGATGGTCAGCGCCTGGCCGCGTTGCTCGGGCTTCACGATCATCGCGCCGGTACTGGTGGCGGTGGGCGAGTACATGGCCGCGCCCAGGCCCGCGAACGCCCGGGAAACCAGCGCCAGCGTGAAGTTGGGCGCAAATGCGGTGGCCAGATTGGCCAGCACGAAAATGCCCAGCCCGGACAGCATCAGCCGCTTGCGCGGCACGCCGCCCGCCAGCGCCGCCACGGTGGGCGACAGCAGGGCGTAAGCGATGGCGTACACCGTGGTCAGCTGGCCGGCCAGCCCCACGTCGGTGTGAAATGTCCGGGCGATGGCGGGCAGTACGCCGGCCACCACAAAACTGTCGGTGCCCAAGGCAAACATCCCCAGGGCCAATATCAGTAGTCGCTTATCCATGGTCGCTTGTCCTTCCGGTTTATTTTTAGATGACGATGTGTCACTAACACGTTTTGAAGCATAGACTTCGCCATCTAAAAAGTCAATATAGATGATGTGCTTGCACTAAAAAATATTTTTGCTATCATGGTTCCATATCACCGCAGCAGGAGAACCAGCATGAAGAAGTCAAAAGCAGAAACGGCGGAAACGCGTAAGCGCATCGTCGAGGTCGCGGCAAGGGAGTTTCGCAAGCATGGGATCGAGGCCACCGGCGTGGCGCAGATCATGGCCTCGGCCGGTCTCAGCCACGGCGGCTTTTACCGCCACTTCGAATCGAAGGACCAGCTGGTCACGGAAGCCTTGTCGGCCACCGAGAAAAACCTGCTGCGCGACTCGGCCGCGGCGGCGGAGAAGGGCGCCAAGGCGGTGCTCGGCGTCTTCCATGAATACATGACCTCGAATTACCGCGACAATGTGGAAGGCGGCTGCCCGCTGGCCGCCATGGGCAGCGAGCTGGTGCGCGCCAACGACGCGACCCGTCACGCCGCCACCAACAGCTTCCGCAAGATCATCGCCACCGTTGCGCCTTTCATGCAGACGCCGCCGGGCGAAGATGGGACCGACGTCGCGCTGAGCCTGCTCACCAACATGGTCGGGGCGCTGACGATCGCGCGCATGGTGGACGACCCGGTGCTGTCCGACCGCATCCTGGCCATTACCCAGCGCCGCATCGGCCGTTCCATCGATACCGGCAAAGTCTGAACGATAAGGCCGGCATATGCCGGCCCGGCTTCACGCCAAGCTTCGCTGGCGCCGTATCAGCATCACCGCCGCCGCCGCGACCAGGCAAGCCGCGCCGGCCGTGTACAGCGCCGGGTTGTAAGTCAGCAGCAGGATACGCACCTGGCCGGCGCCATATGCCGCCACCGCCGCGCCCAGCTGGTGCGCCGCGAACACCCAGCCGAACACCATGCCGGTGCGCTCGCCGAACTCGGCGCTGGCCAGTTTGACGGTCGGCGGCACGGTGGCGATCCAGTCCAGACCGTAAAACATGGCGAACAGCGACAGCCCGTACAGCGTGAAATCCGAGTGCGGCAGCCACAACAGTGACAAGCCGCGCAGGCCGTAGTACCACAACAGCAGCTTGCGGCTGTCGTAGCGGTCCGACAGCCAGCCCGACAGCACCGTGCCCACCAGGTCGAATGCGCCCATCATGGCCAGCACCGAGGCGGCCGGCACCGGGCCGAGGCCGGCGTCGCCGCACAGCGAAATGAAGTGGGTCTGGATCAGGCCATTGGTGCTGAGGCCGCAAATGAAGAAGGTCGCCAGCAGGATCCAGAAGGTTTTGCTGGCGCTGGCTTCGGCCAGCACCTTGAACGGCAAGGCCAGCGCCAGCGGTCGCGCCGCCGCCGCTGGCGAAGCGGGCGGTGGCAGGACGGTGTCGGCGCCGAACGCGTGCAGGCGCAGCTCATGCGGGTGGTCGCGCATGAAGAAAAACGTCAGCACCACCACCAGCGCGCAGCAGGCGAACACCGGCAGCACGGCCATACGCCAGCCGTGGTGTTCGATGATCCACGCGGCAAACGGCAGGAACACCATCTGGCCGGTGGCCGAACTGGCGGTCAGCAGACCCACCACCAGCCCGCGATGGGTCTCGAACCAGGTGGTCGACACCACCGCGCCCAGCACCAGCGCTGTCATGCCGGCGCCGACGCCCACCAGTACGCCCCACAGCGCAACCAGTTGCCAGAATGCCGTCATCTGGGTTGCCAGCAGCAGGCCGGCGCCGATCAGCGTCAGCGCGGTGCAGACGATGGCGCGCACGCCGAAGCGCTCCATCAACAGGGCCGAAAACGGTCCCAGCAAGCCGAACAACGCGAAGCGCACCGCCAGCGCCGACGAAATTTGCGCCGTGTCCCAGCCAAATTCCTGCGACAGCGGTTGCATCATGACACTGGGCAGGCCCAGCGCCGCCGACGAAGTCAGCATGGTGAGAAACGTGATGGCGGCGACGACCCAGGCAAAATGAATGCCGCGTCGCTGCAGCCAGCCCGACAAAGGAAGAGCAAGCATGATTACCTCATAAAGTCAGTTGGTCGGGAACAGTTCCTGCATCTCGGCGAACGGCCGCGCGGCAATCTGCAGCGGCGGCTGCGACTCGCCGCTGGTCAGGAAAGCGCGGGCGGCGCGTTCCGCCAATCCCCACACCAGCTGCGGCATCGCCGCGCCGGCGC